>NZ_JAXDRQ010000044.1:0-152183 GCF_034090965.1 Absicoccus sp.
GCAAGCGATTTACCACGCCTCTTTTAGAGGCAGCATGTAACGGGGTTGCGACTGGCGAGGTTTCAATGGTCGAAGGACCTGCGCAACAACAGGCCCTTATAGGGCATTCAATACCACTAATTTTTATTAGTGGTTTTTATACAAATGATTATTGTATAAAATATATACTTAAATGAGAAAAGTTCACATTTAAATATTGAAAATAATTCTTTATTAAGAATATAATGTGATTGACATCAAACTACGGAAAGGGAGAAATACTATGCTAATTGAATTCAATTTTAAAAACTATCGATCCTTTAGAGATGAGGCAAGCTTATCGTTGTCTGCGGAGAAGATCACAGAGTTTAGTAGCAGTGTTGTATCGATTGGCAAAGAAAAGATACTTCCTGTAGCTGCTATTTATGGAGCGAATGCGAGTGGTAAATCCAATGTGTATAAATCATTTGCTTTTATGTCCAATTATGTAAAATACTCCTTTCAATATGGTGATGATGAAGTGAATTATGAAGAAGTTCGACCCAAACCGTTTTTATTTGACGAAGAGTCGGAACAAAGCGAATCAAGTTTTGAAGTCTTTTTCACTCTTCCAAATGATATGTCCGGACGAACGTATAATTATGGATTTTCTTTAGATAGTAACGGGGTAGTCGAAGAGTGGCTAAATACGAAAGCGAAAACTTCAAAGGAATATAGATTAGTTTTTTATCGGGGAGAAGAAGAAAATGATTTTTCGGGTATTCCTAAGAAGAGTAGAGAAAATATTGAATTGGCATTAGAAAAGCAAGTGCTTGTTGTTTCGTTGGGTGCAAAGCTAAAAGTAGAAAAATGCAAGCTTGTACGTGATTGGTTTTTATCGAATGAACTTGCTGATTTTGGCGATCCCGCAAGAAATTTTTTTATGTCTAGAACATTACCAAAAGGTTTTACAGAAGATCCATCGGTCCAAAAGGATGTTCTGAAATACTTTTCTTCTTTTGATAATCAAATCAAAGGCTTTCAGGCAACAAGAGTTCCAAATGAAGAAGATGAACAGGATGAACAATTTATCATTGAAGCAAAGCATAAAAGAATCCATTCCGATGATTCTGTCATGATTCCTTTATCGGATGAATCCGATGGAACATTGAAAATGTTTGCGTTATATCCCAAACTTCACGCCGTATTAGAGAAGGGAAGCGTACTTTTTGTCGATGAATTAAATGCACGATTACATCCGCTTCTTGTTCGAAATTTCATTTTGACCTTTGCAAATCCAAAAATCAATGTGAATCATGCACAACTGATTTTTACCACACACGATACATGGCAATTATCAAATCAATTATTGCGTAGGGATGAAGTTTGGTTTACCAATAAGGATAGTAATGGATTGTCTTCCTTGTATTCATTGGCAGATTTTTTAGATGCAGATGGATCGCATATACGAAAAGATGAAAACTATGAAAAAAATTATCTTTTAGGGAAATATGGAGCGATTCCATCGTTATCGGCTATTGATTCGTTGATAGGAGATAAAAATGGCAAAAAAGGATAGAACGGGAAAAAGAAAGAGGCGTTCACATCGTAGTCTAGAAATGGGATATTATCTTGTCGTAACAGACACCAAAGCTACGGAAGAAAATTATTTTAGAGGATTGCGTAATAGTTTACCCAATGATTTGAAAGATCAATTAGTCATCAAAGTTGTTAAAACGGAAACAAAAAGCTTATTAGACAAATGTTTAGAACAGTGGCAGCTGACTCCACAATATTGTAATCCTTGGATCATTTTTGATAGAGACCTAGTCCCTAATTTTGATCAAATTATTTATAAAGCGCAACGGATGGGAATTCATGTGGGATGGTCAAATCCTTGCTTTGAGATTTGGATGTTTGGGTATTTTGGAAACATACCAAATATTATGCGTTCAAAAGAATGTTGTACAAAATTTAGTGAGTTATATAAAAAGAAGACTGGTCAGGAATATAAAAAATCGGATGAAACAATTTATCATAAACTCATCCAATTTGGAGATGAAGAACTGGCATTAGACAGGCAAAAATAAAATATCATCAATGTGATAAAAGTGGGAAAAAGTTCCATCGGAAATGTGGCCGTGTACAACCGTCAATGAATTGGTATATGAAATCGTCGAAAAAAGAGATAAAAAGAGAATATAGGAATGAGGTGCTCCCCAAAAGTTAGACATTTTTTATGCAGAGAAATCTGCGCTTTTTCTTTGTTTCCTTATTTTTGGACCCCGTTCATCTTCCAATCTTTTTTTACATTATCGTGCCATACGCAAACGAAAAACATACGTTTGCTTTTTATTGAAATGTATATTCTTATTACAAAATGATCTCTTGTTGAAAAAACAAGGAGCCCATATCTCCTTTATATTGTGCACGCTTACACCATGGAATTATTGGCAAAGCTTGCGAAACTGGTCTATAATCGAAACATAGAAAGAGGAATCTATATGAGTTTCACATTTGTTAAGCATTTACCAATCCCAAAAGAAGTAAAAGAGGCCTATCCTTTATCCGAAAAGGCGAGGGCTATCAAAGAAGAAAAAGATAAAGAATTAGCGAATATCTTTCGTGGCAAAGATGATCGTTTTGTATTGATCATTGGGCCTTGTTCGGCGGACAACGAAGCCGCTTTGTTGGATTATGTATCGCGATTGAAAGATGTGCAAGATAAAGTCAAAGATAAGATCTTTATCGTCCCTCGTGTTTATACCAATAAACCACGTACGACCGGAAAAGGATATAAGGGCATGTTGCATCAACCAGATCCCGAAAAGGGACCGGATTTGATGGCTGGTTTGATTGCCATTCGTAAGATGCATATGCACGTCATTGAACAAACGGGATTCATTACTGCCGATGAAATGTTGTATCCATCCAATCATTGGTATATGAGTGATATCGTATCGTATAATGCCGTGGGAGCCCGTAGTGTGGAAAATCAGGAACACCGCTTGGTAGCTTCGGGCGTGGATGGCCCTTGTGGTATGAAAAATCCAACCAGCGGCGATTTTAATGTCATGTTGAATTCCATTGAAGCCGCACAAGCGGAACAAGAATTTATTTATCGTGGCTGGGAAGTCAAGACCAAAGGCAATCCTTTGACGCATGCGATCTTGCGTGGAGGCAATAATAAACATGGCAACAACATTCCAAACTATCACTATGAAGATTTGATGCGTTTATGCGATATGTATGCCAAACGGGATTTGGAAAATCCAGCCTGCATCGTGGACTGCAACCATTCCAATTCTGGCAAACAATATCGCCAACAAATCCGCATTGCCCGCGAAGTGTTGAATAGTCGTAAATATTCCACCGACATTCATAAAATGGTCAAAGGCTTGATGATCGAATCGTATTTAGTACCAGGCAATCAACATATTGGCGATGGCATCTATGGAAAATCCATCACAGATGCTTGCCTTGGCTGGGATGAAAGTGAGCAATTGATCTACGAAATTGCGGAGGCCTTATAATGCAAGTGGGCATTTGTGGTGCTGGCACCATGGGTCATTCCATGGCCGAGATCTTTGCGAAAAGTGGCTATACCGTTACTTTGTACAATCATCGTCTGCCAACTTTAGAAAAAGCGAAGACACAAATCGATCCCTCGGTACGCGATGCCATCGTGTATACAACTTCATGGGATGATCTCTATGCCATGGATCTGATCGTTGAAAATGTCAAAGAAGACATGGATGTCAAATTGGCCTTCTATCAAGAACTATCCAAACATATCCAGGATACGACCATTGTAGCCACCAATACATCGGGTCTATCCATCAATGCTTTAAGTAAAGGTATCAGCCATCCGGAACGTTTTATTGGCTTTCATTGGTTCAATCCACCAACCATCATTCCGTTGATTGAGATCATCAAAGGTGATCAGACAACGGATACGATTGCGCAAACCATCTATGATGTGGCATTATCCCTGGATAAAAAGCCAGTCATGGTCAATAAGGATGTCTTAGGCTTTGCTGCCAATCGGGTACAATTGGCCGTGGTCCGCGAAGTCTTAGATCTTGTTGATCGCGGTATCGTTTCAAAAGAAGGCGCCGATGATTTGATGAAATACGGACTGGGCTTTCGCTGGGCTTGTCTAGGCCCTTTGGAAACTTTGGATTTTGGTGGGCTAGACACCTTTTATCACATCAGTGAATACTTGATCCCGGATCTTTGTGATTCGCATGATGTACCAAAGATCTTAGCGGAAAATTATGAAAAAGGTCGCTATGGTATCAAGACCAAAGCGGGTTTCTATGATTATCCCGATGATTTGGATCAAAAGAAGACACAAGAACGAGACCAAAAATTAGCCGCATTATACAATGCCTTATATAAGAAATAAATCGTATATGGCTCCTTTCCAAGATGGAAAGGAGTTTTTCATTGTCTTTCGAAATATACGTAAATTGATGGTCTTTTGCCAACTTACAGAAAAAATGAACGATTTTGCGGAAAATAGCCAAAATAAAATGAACGATTTTGTGGATTTAAAAAAGAGACAGACCCATTGGTCCATCTCTCTACTCCGATTTATACGACAATTCTTCAAACAAAGCCTTCTATCCATGGCCAATAAATCCAAACCATACGTAAGGACCTCGTTTTGTTTCGAGGCATGGGCCAATGTACCCACAACCAGGAAGAACATTTGCAAGACATGTAAAACCACTTGACGGATAAATCCATAATCTTTGAATGACAGGAGGGTTTTTGTCATATCTTAAACACATGGATTCGTATGAAAACGCCCATGCAAATGGAAAGGATCCATTCGTATGGGCATTCGTTATTTGTCATCTACTCGCTATTTGATGAATCAATATGCTTAAATACATGACATTCTTCACATTTGTAACTTCCTCATTTTTGTTTTGGAACCTCACGAATTTCATAGACATCCGGTTCCTCTTCTTTTTGCTGTTTGAATTGCGCTATCAATAAGACGGCAATGCCCGCAATGATCACGATGACTTTCGTAACCGTACTGGTGGACATTTCAAATGCTGTGGATACTGCCTGATTGCTTGAGGGAATGACATACCAGCTGATCAATAAGATACAGGCCGACATCAATAAGTTTCGTACGATATTGCCCGCAATATTTCCAGGACTCAATGCCGATACCCCCACGGCACTGGCCACCATAAATGGCAAATGGAAATAGCTCATCAATATCTGAATCAAAAATGGTAAGGCAATCAATTGCACGATCATCCAAACCAATGCTTTATGTGGTTGTTGAAAAACGGCACAATAATCTGCCACCTTCATACATAAGATCATCGCCAATAAAGCAAGCCCAAACCAATGCACCAAGGTCCAAGTTTGGGTAACATAAATGGTTGGATTGGTTGCCAATAACACAATGGCAGCAACCAACATACCAATCGCAATAAATTGAGAAAGACGGCGACAAACAAGTTTTGTTGTTTCCATAAAAATAGACCCCCTATAGAATGGGATAATAGGCGAATTATTTTTTTTGTCAATAGTTTAGTTTGAATTAAAGTAACCCCACTATGATGAAACCAACATGAAGGAGGTTTATCCTGTGACACACAATTCAGCCAGTCGTGCCATGTTAGCTATTGCTCTTAGCTTGACCTTGAGTGCCGCCTCTATGCCCATACAAGCTCAAGAAACCGAATCACAAACAGCGGATACCCAAAATTATGATTATTCTGGTACACAAAGTGCCCAAGTGACCAATAAAAATACCAAGAATCAAACCGTTTCCAGCGAAACTGCCGATGAAAATGTCGTTTTAGCAAACAATGGAAAAACATCGACCATCCAAAAAGCCACCCTAAAAAAATCTGGCGATAGTACCAATGACGATACGAGCAATTTTTATGGGACCAATGCCATGGTCTTAAGTGTTGGATCCAATTCCCAAGCCAACGTATGGAATAGTTTACTATCCAGTACCAGTAAGGGATCCAATGCCTTATTTGCCACCGATTCCGGAACGATCTTTGCTTATAACGATACGATCCAGACAACCGCTGACAATGCCCGTGGCCTAGATGCCACGTATGAGGGTACCATCATTGCTCGTAAGTTGAAAGTGAGCACGCAAGGCAATCATAGTGCCGCCCTTGCGACCGATCGCGGCGGTGGCAACGTCTCCGTTTCCAACAGCACCCTATCTACGAGTGGTTCCGGCAGTCCTTTGATTTATTCCACCGGATATATTGTCGTGGATGAAGTGAGTGGCACCACCACCAATTCGCAGATTGCCGGTTTGGAAGGCTACAATACGATCTTGATCCAAGATTCGGAATTGAACTCGACCATGACCACCAAGACCGCCAGTGATCCGATGGCCAATGGTATCATCCTTTACCAATCCACATCCGGTGATGCCGACACATCCAGTGCGCAAACGGCTCATTTCCAAGTCAAGGATTCGACCTTGACATCCAATATCCAGTCCGGTGCCATGTTTTATGTCACCAACACAACGGCCAACATTTATTTAAAGAACACCAAGCTGGATTTTGATACTTCCAAAGCCAATCTGTTGACTGTTGCGGGCAATGATTCGAATAACTGGGGACAATCCGGTTCCAACGGGGGAAATGTAACCTTGACCGCCAAAAAACAAACGCTCAAAGGCAATATTTCAGTGGATGATATCAGCAACTTGCATTTCTATTTATTAAAGAATTCCAGCTATACGGGTACCATGACAGGCAATCCGGTCAGTGTATCCATCGATAAAACGTCCAAATGGATCGTTACGGATGATACAACGGTCAATAATTTATCGGTGGCCAAAGGGGCAAAGATCATCGATAGTAAGGGGAAGACCGTATCGATCGTCGCCAATGATAAAACCGTTGTGCAAGGGGATAGTTCAAAAATGATCACAGTCACAGGCACATATTCTACGACCGTAACCACATCGTCGGTAAACAATGCGATCACCAGCGCCATTGATACCACGAGCTTTGAAGCGTATTATAAAAATCATAAATCATGAAAACTTTTCAATAATGAAAAAAATAATTGAAAAAATGTTGACAGAAATGAAAATTAGGATTATTCTATGACCATAAAAACAAATCGCTGACTAGGAGAGTAAGCTTGACAGGATTTTCTAGCGAGATGGCACAGAGTGGAAGGCCATTAAATGAAAGCAAGCCCAAACGCACCTATGAGAGTCCAAGTGAAAATAGTAGCTTGGAACGTTTCACCCACGTTACGGAGAAGAGGCCTTGTTGGAGGCAACTAAAGTGGTACCGCGTTGATAGCGTCTTTGGATCTTTGGATTCGAAGACGCTTTTTTTCTTAGCGTAAGCGTAGAAAGAAAGAGGACAAAAACATGAAAAAATTTAACAAGATCGTATTAGCGTATTCGGGCGGATTGGATACATCCATCATGATTCAATGGTTGAAAGAAAATTACGATGATCCTGAAATCATCGCGGTATCGGGAGATGTCGGACAAAAAGACGAATTAGACGGTTTGGAAGAAAAAGCCCTTGCTACAGGTGCTTCGAAATTCTATGCCTTAGATCTAAAAGATGCCTTTGTGGAAGATTATATCTATCCTTGCTTAAAAGCCGATGCCGTATATGAAGGCGTCTACCTATTAGGAACGGCCATGGCACGGCCATTGATTGCCAAAGGCTTGGTTGACATTGCCCATAAAGAAGGAGCCGATGCCATTTGTCATGGCTGTACTGGAAAAGGTAATGACCAAGTACGTTTTGAATTAGGCATCAAAGCCTTTGCTCCGGATATGCCGATCATTGCTCCATGGAGAGAATGGGAATTAAAATCCAGAGAGGAAGAAATCGACTATGCTGAAAGTCATCACATTCCGCTAAAGATCAACAGAGAAACCAACTACTCCAAAGATAAGAACATCTGGCATTTAAGCCACGAAGGTTTAGATCTGGAAGATCCAGCCAATGAACCCCAATACGATAAAATCTTGGAATTGGGCGTGACCCCAGAAAAAGCACCCGATCAACCGACTTATATCACCTTGCATTTTGAAAAAGGCATTCCCACTCAATTGAATGGAGAATCCATGAGCGCCCAACAATTGTTGTTGAAACTGAATCAATTGGGCGGAGCCAACGGCATTGGTATCATCGACATGGTTGAAAACCGGTTGGTTGGTATGAAAAGTCGTGGTGTTTATGAAACCCCAGGCGGAACCATCCTGTATAAAGCCCATGCCTTATTGGAAACCATTACGATGGATAAAGAAACCCAACACTTCATGCAACATGTTGCCGTGAAATATGGGGAATTGGTTTACAATGGCCAATGGTTCACACCATTAAAAGAAGCGTTGGATGCCTTTGTCGATAAAGCCAATGAACATGTCAATGGCGATGTGAAATTGAAATTGTATAAAGGCAACATCATTCCAGCCGGCATGACTTCACCAACCAGTCTGTATTCGGAACAAATCGCAAGTTTTGGTGAAGATGACAGCTACGATCAATCCGACTCCAAAGGATTCATCAATTTATTTGGCTTACCAATCAAAGTCAAAGCGCAACAAGAAAAGAAATGGAATAAATAATAGATAGGGAGGATCATTTATGGCACTATGGGGCGCACGTTTTTCAGAACAAGCCGACAAACGGCTACAAGCATTTAATGCATCGATCAAAATCGATCAAAAAATGGTCAATCAAGACATTCGAGGATCCATTGCCCATGTGACAATGTTGGCCGATCAAGGCATCATCGACAAACAGGATCAAGAAGCCATCGTTTCCAATTTAAAACAAATTCAAACGGAAATTGCCAATGGTTCTTTACCCATTGATCCCGATGCCGAAGATATTCACATGTTTATCGAAGCCGAATTGACCAAGCGAACACCAGCTGGAAAAAAAGTGCATACCGCCCGTAGTCGAAATGATCAAGTGGCCACCGATTTTAAGCTATATAGTTTGGATACATGCGCGACGATCCAACAAGATCTTGTCGCCATGATCCAGACGCTATTGCACCAAGCCAAAGCCCATACCCATACGATCATGCCTGGGTATACCCACCTGCAAAGGGCACAACCCATCACCTTCGCCCATCATTTGATGGCCTATGTGGAAATGTTCAAACGCGACCTTTCCCGTTTGGACGATGCCATGAAAAGAGCCAATACCTGTCCATTGGGAGCTGGAGCTTTGGCCACCACGACCTATCCCATCGATCGCTATGAAACGGCTGCATTGTTAGGCTTTAGCAGCCCGACCCTAAATAGTATCGACAGTGTCAGCGACCGTGATTTTGCGATTGAGATGACCCATGCCTTTGCCCTGATCATGATGCATCTTTCTCGTTTCTGTGAAGAAATCATCCTTTGGTGCAGTTGGGAATTCCAATTCATCGAATTGTCCGATGCCTTTGCGACCGGCTCTTCGATCATGCCCCAAAAGAAAAATCCCGACGTTGCTGAATTGGTACGCGGCAAGACCGGACGGGTCTACGGCGATCTAAATACCTTATTGGCCATGATGAAAAACTTGCCCTTGGCCTACAATAAAGACTTACAAGAAGATAAGGAAGCCTTTATGGATGCCGCCCAAACGGTGGAAGATTGTTTGGTGACCATGATCCCAATGGTCGATACGTGGAGCGTACATCCTCAAAAAATGAAAGAAGCAGCCCAAAAAGGATTTATCAATGCCACCGATTGTGCCGATTACCTGACCAAAAAAGGCATGGCCTTCCGTGATGCTTATGGCTGCATCGGTCAACTTGTCAAGTATTGTATTTCGACCAATCAAGATCTAGAATCATTATCGATGGACGAGTACCATCAGATCTCACCATTATTTGAAGAAGACGTCTATGAAGCCGTATCTTTAAAGACCTGTGTCAAAAATCGAAATGGGATTGGCGGCCCGAGTCCAGACATGGTAGAGAAACATATTTCTATCGTAGAAAAGGAGTTGAAAGCCTATGAATAAGTTACAAGTCGGTATTATTGGTGCCAGTGGATATGGTGGTGCCGAACTGGTTCGTTTATTGTTGAACCATCCCGATGTCGAAGTTTGCGCCATTAGTTCCCATCAATATACGGGACAACCCATTAGTGCCTTATATCCAGGTTTTCAAAACTGTACCGATCTGGTCTTTATCGAACAAGAACAAGTGATTGAAAAAAGTGACTTGATCTTTGTGGCCTTACCATCCGGCTTGAGCGAACCCATTGCCAAAGCTTGTATCGAACAAGGCAAGAAGATCATTGATCTTGGTGCCGATTTCCGATTGGCTTCCAGTACCGAATATGAAAAATGGTACGGCAAGCCGTTTGGCGATCCACAACTCCATACCCTAAGCGTATATGGACAAAGTGAGCTACATCATGATCAAATCAAAGAAGCCAAGATCATTGGCAATCCGGGCTGTTATCCAACATCAATTGAATTGGGGTGTTATCCAGCCATTGTTGCTGGCTGGGTCGATACCGATCATATCATTTTGGATTCCAAATCCGGAACAACAGGCGCGGGCAAGAAATTAACGGAAAATACCCATTTTCCACGAACCAACGAAGCGTTTGCGCCCTATAAAGTCGGTTGTCATCGTCATACTCCAGAAATTGAAATGATGCTTTCTGAAATGGCCAAAAAACCGGTCAAAGTCACCTTTGTACCGCATTTACTGCCCATCAATCGTGGCATCGTTTCGACGATCTATTTGCCACTGAAAACCGATGTCGATCTGGAAACGATCCATCAAACGTACCAAGAAGCCTATCAGAACGATCCATTCGTACGCGTTTTGGATCTAGGCAAAGTCGCCGACTTAAAGTTTGTGACCTATTCGAATTATTGTGATATTTCCTTGCATATGGATAGCCATACCCACACCTTGATCGTTGTCTCTTGCATTGACAACATGATCAAAGGCGCCGCCGGTCAAGCTATTCAGAATATGAATATCATGTACGATTTTGAGCGAATGCATGGTTTAACAACCATAGCTCCTTCATTTTAGGGAGGGATGGAAATGAAGAAACAAGGCGTATGTGCTGCCCAAGGATTTGTGGCCAATGGCTTACATTGCGGGATTCGTCCCAATCAAACCAAAAACGATCTAGCCATCGTTTATTCGAAAGTACCGGCTCATGCTGCAGCCATCTATACCACAAATGCCGTCAAAGGCGCACCCATTTATGTAACCAAAGAACACATTGCCGATGGCCAAGCCCAAGCCATCTTGGTCAATAGCGGCAATGCCAATACATGCAATGCCGATGGCATCGAAGTAGCGGAAAAAATGTCAGCGGCAGCAGCCAAAGAATTAGGACTGCAACCAGCGGATATCCTTATTGCTTCCACAGGCGTCATTGGTCAACCCATGCCTTTGGATCTTATCTTAGAAGCGATGCCGACATTATGTTCCAATCTGAGTGATGAAAAAGAACAAGAAGCCGCCAAAGCCATCTTGACAACCGATACCATCACCAAGGAATATGCCACCACCTTTGAAATCGATGGCATCACCTGTACCCTGGGTGGAATGGCCAAAGGATCGGGCATGATTGCGCCAAATATGGCGACGATGCTCAGCTTTGTGACCAGTGATGTGGCGATTTCTGCGGATTGTCTGCAAGCCGCACTAAAAGAAGTGGCCGATGATACCTACAATATGATCAGTATTGATGGAGATACATCGACCAATGATACCTTTGGGATCTTGTGTAATGGTTTGGCCAACAATCCTGAAATTACGCAAAAAGATAAGAACTATGAAATATTTAAAGCCGCGCTCTATACGGTTTGTGAACATCTTTCCAAGATGTTAGCGAAAGATGGAGAAGGGGCATCGAAACTTTTAAGTGCCAAAGTCAGCCATGCTCAAACGAAAACAGATGCCAAAGTGGTGGCAAAATCCATCGTCGAATCCACTTTATTAAAATGTGCCATGTTTGGCAACGATGCCAATTGGGGAAGGATCTTATGTGCCATTGGCTATGCCGATGCCAACTATGACATTCATAAAGTCGAAGTGGATCTGGCATCCAAAGCCGGTTCCATCAAAGTATGTGTCGATGGCCATGGTATTGCCTTTGATGAAGACAAAGCCCTGCAAATCTTAAAAGAAGATGAAATTGATATTTTGGTCAATCTACACGATGGTTCCTACGCTGCCACAGCTTGGGGTTGTGATATGACCTATGAATATGTGAAGATCAATGGAGAATATCGATCATGAGCAGTGCCATTGAAAAAGCAACCATTCTATCCCAAGCTTTGCCGTATATTCAAAAATACGATCACAAGATCGTGGTCATCAAATATGGCGGCAATGCGATGGAAAATGAACAATTGAAACAAAATGTCATGCAAGATGTGGTCTTGCTGACCCAAGTCGGCGTCAAATTGGTCTTAGTTCATGGTGGGGGACCCGATATCAATGCCACCCTGAAACAAATGCATATCGAATCGCATTTTGTGAATGGCTTACGCGTGACCGATCCTGAAACCATGAATGTTGTCCAAATGGTCCTAGCGGGCAAGACCAATAAAAATTTAGTCAACATGATCTCGATGTTACATGCCAAAGCGGTGGGCATCACGGGTATGGATGGTCATATCATCAAAGCCAGTCAAAAAGATCCTGCATTGGGATGTGTCGGCCAGATTGATGAGATCGATCCGGAATTGATCTTTAAATTGATCGATGATGGCTATATTCCAGTGATCGCATCGGTTGGTTGTGATGCACATGGCAATGTCTATAATGTGAATGCCGACATGGCAGCCAGTGCCATTGCCGGTGCATTGGGAGCTGAAAATATGATCTTTGTTTCCAATGTACCGGGTGTCTTGAAAGATCAAAACGATCCGCATTCCTTGATTCGTAAAATTCCAGTACAAGAAATCGACGCGTTAGAAGAAGCCGGAATTATTTCTGGCGGTATGATTCCCAAAGTCAATTGTTGTGCCGACTGTGTGCGACAAGGGGTCAAAAAGACCGTGATCATTGATGGTCGTGTCCCCCATGCTTGTTTGATCGAAATGCTCAGTGATGAAGGAATTGGTACTATGATAGTAGGTGAAGGTTATGAACTATAAAGAAATTGATGATACATATGTAGCCCATACATATAAAAGATTCCCCTTGTTGATCACATCGGGAAAAGGCAGTTATGTTTTTGATGATACGGGAAAAGCGTATTTGGATCTGACAGCCGGAATCGGCGTCAACTCGTTGGGATATGGCTATGAACCATTGATCCATGCCATTGAGAAACAAGCAGAAAAACTGATCCATATTTCCAATTTGTTTTATAATGAACCCTTATTGGAACTGGCCCCCAAATTGGTGAAGCGCACCCATATGAAAAAGGTGTTCTTCCAAAATTCAGGCGCCGAAGCCAATGAAGGGGCCATCAAAGTAGCCCATAAATATGCGAATGATCACTATCATGGCGATCGAGATACCATCTTGACCTTGGTCAATTCGTTCCATGGTCGAACGATGGAAACCTTGATGGCGACTGGACAAGATGTATTCCATCAACATTTTGATCCCTTCCCTTTGGGATTTGATTATATCGTAGCCAATTCCATCGATTCTTTACATAAAAAAGTGAATGATCGTACGGCAGCCATCATGATGGAAATGGTCCAAGGCGAAGGCGGTGTCAATGATTTGGATCCAGCTTTTGTTGCCGAAGTACAAAAAGTTTGTGATGAAAAAGATATCTTGTTGATCATTGATGAAGTACAAACCGGCATCGGTCGTACCGGTACCTTCTTTGCGTATGAACAATTTGGCATTCATCCGGATATTGTTTCTTTTGCCAAAGGCATTGCCGGTGGCATTCCAATGGGTGGTGTCTTATTAGGAGATAAAGTGGAAGATACCTTGCATTATGGCGAGCATGGATCCACGTTTGCGGGCAATCCTTTAGCGAGTGCGGCAGCCAATGTCGTCTTAGATACAATCACACCAACTTTCCTACAAAATGTCAAATGCAAAGGAAAACATTTGAAAGCACGTTTGGAAGCCATGGACAAAGTGAAATCCGTAACCGGCCTTGGCTTGATGGTTGGGGTGGAATTGGCCGATGGCATCCAAGTCCAGGATGTGGTGACCAAAGCCAGAGAAGAAGGCGTCTTGTTTTTAACGGCCAAAAATAAGATTCGTTTATTGCCACCTTTAACGATTTCAAGAAGTGAAATTGATATCGCGATGGATTTATTAGAAAAGATTTTGGAGGACATGTAGATGAAACATTTACTATCTTTATTGGAAACATCGGAACAAGATATTCAGGATATCTTGAATTTGGCCGATATTGTGAAAGCCGAAGTGAAACAAGGCATTTATAAACCCTATTTGAAAAATAAGACCATTGGTTTGATCTTTGAAAAGAATTCTACACGGACGCGGGTCTCCTTTGAAGTCGGAGCCGTACAACTGGGTGCCTATCCCTTATTCTTGGATGCATCGACCATGCAGATTGGTCGGGGCGAACCCATTCAAGATACCGCCCGTGTCTTATCGCGGTATTTGGATGGCATCATGATCCGTACGTATGAACAAGCGGAAGTTGAAGCCTTAGCCGAATATGGCGATATTCCCATCATCAATGGCTTAACGGATTTTGCCCATCCATGTCAAGTGTTGGCCGATCTACAAACCATTCGTGAATACAAAGGAAAACTCGAAGGATTGAAGATGACCTTTATTGGCGATGGCAACAATATGTGTAATTCCTTGATGGTGGGTGCCTTAAAGACGGGCATGTCCTTTGCGTGTGCTTGTCCTGAAGGCTATTTACCCGATGAAAAATGTTTGGCCTTTGCGAAAAACTATGGTGATAAATTTGAATTGACGCAAGATCCAATGGAAGCAGCCAAGGACGCGGATGTCATCTTGACCGATGTTTGGGCTTCCATGGGTGAAGAAGGCCAGGCCGCTCAAAGAAGAGCTGTCTTTGAAGGCGTGTATCAGGTCAATGCACAATTGATGGCCCAAGCGAAAGACGATTGTATGGTGTTGCATTGTTTGCCAGCCCATCGTGGGGAAGAAATTACCGAAGCGGTATTTGAAGCCCATGCCAATGAGATCTTTGATGAGGCGGAAAATCGTCTGCATGCGCAAAAAGCCGTCATGGTTCGATTGATGCAGGACTAGAAGTTGGAAATAACTTCTAGTTTTTTTTATTCCTTTTTAAATACATAAAAGAATGAAAATATATCCCGAGATCTTTTACGAAATTTATCGATATTTATCAATTATTTATTTAATTTAATAAATAGTTAAGTTAACTTTGCGTGATAGGTTAAAATTGGTATAATAATATACAAAAGAGGGAGCAGTTGTATGGAGGGATTTGAATCATTCGCGGTCATGATCAGTCAAATTCATTTCTTGATTCAAAAAATAAAGAACGATGAAATGAAAAAGTATGGTCTGCATGGGTCAGATGCGATTTTTTTGTTTGCGTTGTACTATCATCAACCGGAAGGCTTAACATCCAAAGAATTAACCAATTTATGTCATGTCGATAAAGCCGCCGTATCGCGAGGATTGAAAGAATTGATGAATAAAGGTATGATTACTCGTGAACAGAGTGATCAAAAAGTATATCGTCTCAAATATAATTTAACTGATGATGGTATGCTTGTTGCCGAACAATTCTACACAAAAATTCAATTGGCAATGGATCTAGCAGGAGAAGACATGGAAAATCCAGACGCATTCAATGCTTATCTGAAAAGTATGTATGATCATCTAGCTACATTTGTGGGAGAAACAAAGAATGAGATGGCCTAGACGATTGTGGTGCCGTATGTTCCAAAAGAGCATGCGGCTTCTTTTGCCTCTTTTGCCGTATCGCAATCCTCAAATCTTACATCATATCCAGGACATCCATCAGGTCAAAAAAAATCATCCATTGATCGTGACTGGATCGCATACGGTTCAAAGTGAAGGCATGCAAGAACTCATACAACAATATGAAAGCGTATCGATCTTTGATGGGGTCAAAGCCAATCCCACAACCGATCAGATTGGCCAGGCCTATCAGATGTATCAACAGGAACACTGTGATCATATCATTGGCTTTGGTGGAGGTTCTTCCTTGGATTGTGCCAAAGCTGTGGCCGCGCAAATTGCCCAACCACAAAAAACCATTGCGCAAATGGCCGGGGTCTTAAAAGTGCGCAAGAAAACCCCTTTGTTGATCTTGATTCCGACCACTGCTGGAACGGGCAGTGAAACGACGCTTGCCGCTGTCGTGACCGATAGTCAGACACATCATAAATATGCGATCAATGATTTTGTCTTGATTCCCGATGTGGCTATCTTGGATCCGGTATTAACCCTTTCTTTGCCACCGCATTTAACGGCATCGACGGGAATGGATGCTTTGACCCATGCCATGGAAGCCTATATAGGTCGATCGATGACGAAACAGACTCGTCAAGAAGCATTGACAGCCATTCGCTTGATCTATGAAAATATTTTGGTCGCGTATCGAGATGGAACCAACCGAAAAGCCCGTAAGAATATGTTACAAGCATCGTATTTAGCGGGCGATGCCTTTTCCAAGTCGTATGTCGGTTATGTGCATGCGATTGCGCATTCTTTGGGTGGACAATATAATTTGCCCCATGGCCAAACCAATGCGACCTTGTTGCCCATCGTTTTACAAGCCTATGGGCACACGATCGATAAAAAACTGCATGATATCGCAACGGAAATTGGTTTAGCCGATGCGTCGATGCCCGATGAAAAGGCGGCCCAGAAAATGATCGAATCCATCCGGCAATTGGATCAAGCCATGGATATTCCTTTGACCATTCCCCAAATTCAAAAGCAGGATATCCCTCAGATGGCTCGGTATGCCGATCAAGAAGCCAATCCTTTATATCCCGTTCCGGTCTTATGGGACCAGAACGAGTTAGAGCGGATTTATGAGCAGGCTATGGACAAAAAAAGAAATTTAGATACTATTAAGGAAGAATAGAAAGTGAGTTTTGTATGGAAATGAAAGATATGTATGATTTAGATCATACGCTAGCGAAAGAGTATTTATCTCAATTTACCTATCCTTGGCAAGCCTTGAAAGGAATCAAGGATTTTATCTTAGAATTGGGACCCACTCTTTCGAGCGACTATCATGAAGTTTGTGAACATGTTTGGGTGCATGAAAGTGCCATCGTGGCACCAACGGCTTATTTGGGTGCCCCTTGCATCATTGGTCCTCGTACCGAAGTTCGTCATTGTGCCTTTATTCGTTCCAGTGCTTTGGTTGGGGCCGATTGTGTAGTTGGTAACAGCGTGGAATTAAAAAATGTGATCTTGTTTGATCATGTACAGACGCCACATTATAACTATGTGGGCGATAGTATTTTAGGTTATTATTCGCATATGGGAGCTGGCTCGATCACGTCCAATGTCAAAAGTGATAAGACCTTGGTCGTTGTGCATGGATTAGAAGACATCGAAACTGGATTGAAGAAATTTGGAGCCATGTTGGGTGACCATGTGGAAGTAGGTTGTAACAGTGTGTTAAATCCGGGAACGGTTATTGGTCCCTATTCAAATATTTATCCCGTATCTTGTGTACGCGGTGTGATTCCGTCACATAGTATTGTCAAGACCGGTGGCATCGTGGTTGCGAAGCGATAGAAAGAGGTTTATATGCATACATCATTAGTCATTATGGCGGCTGGCTTGGGCAGTCGATTTGGCACGGGCATCAAACAATTGGAACCCGTTGGTTTGCACGATGAGATCATCATGGATTATTCCATTCATGATGCCATCCAAGCTGGATTTGATCAATTGATCTTTATCATTCGCAAAGACATCGAAGCTGATTTCAAGGCGCGTATTGGCAATCGGATCGAACAAGTGGTCCAAGACAAAGAAATCGCGATTCATTATTGTTTCCAGGAAATGGATGATCTGCCACAAGGCTTTACGTGTCCAGCTACTCGAAAAAAACCATGGGGAACCGGGCAAGCCGTATTGGCCGCAAAAGCCTATATCGATGGACCTTTCTGTGTCATCAATGCCGATGATTATTATGGCAAACATGCTTTTTCGATGATCTATGATTTTCTTCAAACCAATACCGATCCAAACACCTGTTGTATGGCTGGTTTCATTTTAAAGAATACCTTGAGTGAAAATGGTACGGTCACACGGGGCCTATGTCAGACAAAGAATGATTTCTTGACGTCGATCGTAGAAACGCATGACATTGAAAAAACCCCAGAGGGGGCGCAAAGCCATGGACAGACGATTGATGTCCATTCGCATGTGTCCATGAATATGTGGGGCTTTACCCAAGCCTTCCTTCCCCTGTTAGAAGAAGGGTTCAAAACGTTTTTATCCGATCCTAAGAATCATGAAACGGGGGAATATTTATTACCCATCTGGATTGGGGATCTCTTAAAGGAAAACCGCATAAAAGTCAAAGTATTGGAGACACCGGATACTTGGTTTGGTGTAACGTATCGAGAAGATAAACCGGTGGTGGAAAAGAGTTTTCGGGCGTTGATCAAGCAGGGTGTCTATCCAGAAAACCTATATTCCGATCTCTAATTTGTGGTATAGTATTGTTACGGAGCAAGGAATCATGTCATTAGATATTCGTAAAGCCAATGTGGGCGAATTTCCACGGGTTCGTTATTTTTATCAATATTGTATGAAACATACGGATAAAGAACATGCCCTGATGGAAGTCAATGAGGATCTGTTACAAGAAGCCATTCAGAATGAAAAAGTATTTTTGTGTTTTCAATACGATACCCTGGTGGGGGCATTGATCCTTGATGAAAAAGAAAGAGAAGCTTGGATCACCCATATCGCCATCCATCCGGCTTATTTTGGCAAGGGCATGTTGAATATCATGGTACAAGATGCTCTTGAGAAGATGCGCGTCAATCAAGTTACGAAAGTGCATCTCTTTATTCCGGAAGGAAATATTCAAACGGCCAATATGTTTGTGAATTTTGGCTTTCAGCCCCATTTGGGCAATTGGTATGAATATCAGATTGAGGAGTAACAATGTCACAAAACGAAAGATCAATCATGAATTATATTCGTCATGCACTGGGAAATCACTTGACCATTCCCATTTTATGGTATATTTCTCATCATGAAAACGCAACGTATGAACAAATTCGTGGTTACATCATTTATGTGACCAATACGGATCTAAAACAAGCCCTATCGGAATTGATGACATACCATGTCTTACAATGCGAACAAGGTGGGTATACTTTCACCAAAGACGGCCAAGCCTTGGTGCCGGTCTTGGATGAGATCTTCCAATGGGCCGAAACAACGACAGAGAAATCCTGAAGAGGATTTCTTTTTCAATGGAGGAAATGATGAAAACATTTTTTGGGATCGATGATCTACCATCTGGCCATGCATCCAACCGCTTGATCCATGGCTGTATGGTCTTAGAAGGTGGAGCCTTTCGTGCCCTTTATTCAGAAGGCGTCTTGGATGCTTTGATGCAGGCCGATATCAATTTGGATTGTACCATTGGGGTTAGCGGTGGAGCCATGAATGGTCTTAGCTATACGATGGGCCAAATTGGTCGGAGTGCTTTATTAAATTTGAAATATCGCCATGATCCCGAATATGTTGGTCTGCATACCCAAAATACCGGTATCATTGGTTTTGATTTTGTGTTCAAGGGTCGATTTGCCCAAGAGCATCCCTGGGATCTGGATACGTTCTATCAAAAAGAACGACGATTTGTAGCAGTTTGTACCGATCTGGAAACCGGAAAAGCTACCTATTTTGAAAAGAGTCGTTGTGATGATATCTTCAAGGCGGTCGAAGCGTCGGCTTCGATGCCCTATGTATCCAAACCCATCAAGATGCAGGGTGGTTTGTATCTGGATGGTGGATGTAGCGTGAAGATCCCGGTGCAATGGGCCATCGATCAGGGGTATGAAAAAATCGTCGTGGTACGCACGCGTCCGCGTTCCTATCGTAAAAAGGAACATACCATGCATAGAATCAATCGGCTTTTTTATAAAGACTATCCAGCTTTTCAACAACAGCTGGATACAAGCAATCGGCGGTATAATGAAGAATGTGATCGCATCGATCAATTGACCGATACCCATCGCATCTTTACTTTCTATCCGAGTGAGCCCATCACAATTTCGCGCTTGGAATCCAATATGGATAAATTAGGCCAATTGTATTATTTGGGCTATGAAGATGCCAAGGGGCAATTGGCCCAGTTAAAAACCTATTTGGAGGCGACAAAATGAAAGGTTTAGTCTTATTGTTTCCGGGCATTCGCTATACGGTGGATATGCCCTTGTTGTATTATCCCGGTTGGTATTATCGCCAACAAGGCTATGAAGTCGTACCCGTTTCGTATGGCTCACAATTTGATCAAGTTGAATTTCACAATCAAGATATCACTGCCGAAATTGAAGCGGCCAAACAATATTGTTTCCCGCAGCTGCAAGCCGTTGATTATGCAAGCTATGAGACCGTGATCTTTGTTTCGAAAAGTTTAGGAACCGTTGTCGCAGGTTGGGCGCAACAAGCCCTACACATTGCATGCCAACAAATTTATTTGACACCGATCCACCAAACCTTGCCTTACTTGGATCGTGGGTGTATGGTCATTGCTGGAAACGAAGATAAAGTCTTGGATCCAGCCATCTTGCGAGCGTATTGCCAAGCGCATGCAATCGAATACCATGGTTTTCCGGGTGGTCATCGGATCGAAGTGAAACAGGATATTTCAACCAACTTAAAAACGATAGATGCCATTATCGCGCTACTGAAGAAGTAGCGCTTTTTAAATGTCCTAACAAAATTATGTCAAAAAGTCAAAAGTTATATTGTATTTAGTACAAACTCATCGTATAATGGGGCCAGAGATATTTTTAAGGAGAGTATATACATGTTAGTTACATCAAAAGCGATGTTCCAAGCTGCCCAAGCGGGACATTTTGCGATTCCATCGGCCAACTTTGTCGATGAGGATTCATTAAAATGGCATCTAGAAGTTGCTGAACAAGAAAACTTACCCATTATTATTTCGTTAGCGGAAAGTCATTTAAATCGGTTGATTGATTTAGAGACAGCGGCCTATCTAGCACGATATCGTGCTGAAAAAGCCAGTGTTCCGGTGGTTCTTCATTTGGATCATGGAGAAAGTTTTGAAACTTGTAAGAAAGCCATTGATTTGGGCTTTACTTCGGTCATGATCGATGGATCCAAATTGCCAATGGCTGAAAACATTGCCTTAACGAAAAAAGTTGTCGATTATGCCCATGCCCATGGGGTAGTCGTTGAAGGTGAAATCGGTCATGTGGGATCCAATGAAAATGCCGATGATAACGATATTTATACGACCGTCGAAGAAGCAACGACGTTTGCCCAAGAAAGTCAAGTGGATTCTTTGGCCGTTTCTATCGGTACTGCGCATGGTTTGTATAAAGGTACACCAAAATTGAATTTTGATCGTTTGCACGAATTGGCAGCGGCTGTTTCTTGTCCACTGGTTTTACATGGTGGATCGAATAGTGGTGATGACAATTTACATCGTTGTGCCACCGAAGGCATTGCCAAAATCAATGTGTATTCGGATTTCATGGTCAGTGCAGCAAAACCAGTTTTTGCCTTAGAACCAAAAGAACCAGAAGTTGAAGATTACTATACCATGAAAGCGGCTGCCAAAAAGGGCATGCAAGATATGTTGCGTCATGTCTATCGATTGTTTGCGACACAACCTGTAGAAAAATAGAGGAGGGAATATGACAGTTTATCGTAAAGTGATCCATGTACAATCCCATGGAAAAACAACATCGTATATCAATATTACGGACGAAGTTCGTCAAGCTATTGAGGAAAGTGGAGTACAAACCGGTATTTGTGCGGTCATCTCCCCACATACCACCTGTTCGGTATTCTTTGAAGAATATGCCCATGATCGGGATGAAAATGGGGATGAATCGTTGCAGCATGATTTGAATGTCGGTTTGGCTAAGATCTTCCCGGATCATGTAGATGCCAATACCTATACCTATCCGGGTGAAGAACATTATAAAGCCGTAGAGGCTTGGCCCAATGCGAAAGAGTATCTACCCAATGGTCGTCAAGATCTATGGAATGGGGATGCCCATTTGCGTTCTACCTTGATTGGTTCGAGTGAAGTGTTTGATGTGACCGAAGGAAAATTGGGTGTGGGCTCCACGGGTTATATCTATTTTGCGGATTTTGATCGTACACGCGGTCGTCAACGTCGTTGTGTCATTACGGTGTTAGGAGAATAAGATATGGAAAGAAAACCTTTTTTAGTCGTCAATCCCAAATCCTATTTATATGGAAAAGAAAGTTTGGATCTAGCCATTGCTTCCGATAAAGTGGCAGCCGATACGGGGCTAACGATTTTCTTTACGTGCCCTTATGCGGATATTCGCATGATCAAAGAACATACCCAACATGTGATCGTGACCGCCCAATCGATGGATCCATTGACCCCGGGACGTGGCATGGGACATGTCTTAGGTGAGTCGTTAAAAGAAGCAGGAGCTGGTGCCTTATTCTTGAACCATGCAGAAAATCCCAAAACTTTGAGTGATTTATATAAGACCATCAATCGGGCCAAAGAACTCGGCTTGATTTCCATCGTTTGTGCCGATTCGGTAACCGAAGCCAAAGCCGTTTCGTGTATGAAACCCGATATCGTTTTAGCCGAACCAACCGATTTGATTGGTACCGGACAAGTAGCTGATGATTCGTATACGACCGATACGTGCAAGGCCATTGCAGAAATTGATCCAGATGTCCTAGTCATGATTGCTTCGGGTGTATCCACGGCCGATGATTGTTACAATGTGGTCAAATTAGGGGCCGATGGTACAGGGGCTACTTCGGGTATCTTGAAAGCGCCAGATCCAAAAGTACGTGTTCGTGAAATGGCGGAAGCCATTGTCAAAGCTTGGAATGAAAGATAAAGGTGTTTCTTTCCGTTGGTGGGGTCATAGTTGTTTTCAAGTGACGTATAAAGACTATACCATGGTGTTGGATCCCTATGTGACAGGGAGTGTACCGGGCTATCCTCCTTTACATCTTTTGGCCAATGACGTACATTGTTCGCATGATCATGCCGATCATCATGGGCTTTCTCAAGTCACGATCCAACCAGGATCCAATCCATGGACCCTTCATTTTGTGGATAGTTTTCATGACCATCATCAAGGCAAACATCGGGGAAAAAATCAGGTGACGATCTTAGAGGCCGATGGCTATCGAATCGCGCATTTGGGTGATCTTGGCTGTATTTGTCAAATGGACCCACTGCAAGATTGCGATGTCTGGATGATTCCAGTGGGTGGCTATTATACAATCTCCGCTTTGGAAGCTAAGACCCTGATCGATGTGTACCAACCTCGTGTCATCTTGCCGATGCATGCACGCTTTGGTAAGAAAGGCTATCCGGAAATAGCTTCGATCGATGATTTTGTCTCTTTATGTGCAAACGTCCATGTGGTTGATTCTGTATATACTTACACGAAAGATTCCCCTTCGGAAATTATTCTTTTTGAAAAGAGTGTCTAATGTTTAGGCACTTTTTTTATGGTACTATAGGAACATGAATAAATTTACTGCCATTGATGATTTAAGAGACAAAACAAAACAAGTTGTTAAAAAAGTGCAATACGACCGTCAAGTTCGGACCTATGCCAATTTGAATGATCTGCCTCGTGGAATGGCTTCGAATCAGATCACGGAAGGTTGTATGGTCTTAGAGGGCGGGGCCTTTCGTGGGTGTTATACATCGGGTGTTTTGGATGCTTTGATGGAAGCCGATATCAATTTGCGTACGACCATTGGGGTTTCGGCCGGTGCAATGAATGGGGTCGGATATGTTTGTGGCCAAATTGGTCGGAGTGCGTATATCAATTTGAAGTATCGAAATGATGATCGATATGTGGGCCTGCAAGCGATGCGAACCAATCATGGCATCATTGGTTTTGATTTTGCGATGTTGGAACTCAATAATGAATGGCCAGTCGATATGGCGCGTTTTAATGCGCCCAATCGCGATTTCATTGCGGTGGTGACCAATTGTAAAACGGGAAAAGCTGAATATATGAAAAAAGGGGTTTGTAAGGATATCATTGGGGCAGTCGCAGCTTCGGCTTCGATGCCGTATGTCTCGCAAATGGTCGAAATCGAAGGACAACCCTATCTAGATGGTGGATGTGCTTGTGCCATTCCGTATCAATGGGCTTTGGATCATGCGTTTCAAAATATTGTCGTTGTCCGGACGCGGGATATTGAATTTCGTTATCCGCAAGAGCCCAATCACAATGCGATGATCCGGGCACGGTATTTAAACTATCCGAACTTAGTTAAGGTGTTAGAAGAAGGGGATATGCGGTATAATAGTCAGTGTAATGAATTGGAACAATTACGCAATGATGGGCGTATCTTCATGATCAGTCCATCGCAGCCAATCGATATTGGTCGATTGGAAAAAGATACGACACGATTGGCTGAAATCTATTATTTAGGCTATGCCGATGGGAAACGATGTATCCCAGCTTTACAAACGTACTTACATAGGGGGAATCGAAATGATTTGTAAGAATTGCGGTCATGAAAATGATGATCGTCGCCGATATTGTGAAAAATGTGGTGAATATTTATATCCGGAAGAAGCTGTTACGGAAACGACCAAGGTGCATAAAAAAGTCGAGACCGTGGTCAAGACCGATAAGAAAAAGGTGTTTCATTATGTGATGATTGGTATGATCGTGACATTATTGGTCGTGGGTGGTTCCAGTATTTATTTTATGAATCAATTGCGGGTATCCAAAAATGCGGAGATTACGGCTTTAGAAAAAAAGAATCAAAAATTGACCAAACAAGTCAAAAAGTTAAAGCAGGAGCAATCCAAATCGGATACGTCGTATGATAAGGAAATTGCGAAATTGAATAAAGAAAATAAAGAGCAGGCCCAAAAGATCGTGGAGCTGCAAGATCAGTTGGCAAAGCTTGGTCAGGATACGAGTTCTTCCTCTTCTTCCACAAAGAAAAGTTCGTCTTCGGATTAAAAAAGATGCATCTTGGATGCATCTAATCTTGTAGTTCAAAGATGGCTTCAATTTCAATGGGAGCGTCCATTGGCAATTGATTGATGCCAACAGCCGTACGTGCATGGGTGCCATTTTGACCAAATATATCAAACAACAATTCACTAGCACCATTGGTTACAAGATGTTGTTGATCAAAACCAGTCTTGCTGGCGACAAAAGCTTGTAGCTTGACGACCGACTTAACAAGATCGAGATCACCTACTTGGTATTTGACGGCAGACAACATATTGATGATGCACAAACGGGCACATTCTTGGCCTTGTTCCAATGTGAGTGGATCACCCAACTTACCGGTATAGGCTAGACTGCCATCCAATTTACAAGGCAGTTGACCGGATACAAACAACAAGTTACCGGCTTGTTTACATGGAATATACATGGCTTTGGGTTCGCTGCTTTCTGGCAATTCGATGCCTAATTCTTCCAAACGTTTTTCAATTAACATACAAGTTACCTTCTTTCTTATGTAATCATAGGATAGAGATTTTGGGTTTGTCAATGCAAGAAAAAGGAGTTAGCATGCGAGATTTTTCTCATATCAAACATCTGATCGTTAAAGTGGGATCTTCTTCCTTGTGCGATGAAAAAGGGAACATTGATTCCCAACGCATTCTTGGCTTGGTCCAACAAATTGCGCATATTCGTCAACGAGGCATTCAAGTGACTTTGGTTTCAAGTGGGGCCATTTCAGCGGGCATGAAAGCCATGCAGTTGCACAAAAAGCCTGAGACCATTCCGGAAAAACAAGCGTTGGCGGCCATTGGGCAAGCTTCGTTGATGAAGATCTATGAAGATTTGTTTCAACTCTTTCATCTCAAGAGTGCGCAGATCTTGATGAATCATGATGATTTTGATGATCGAAAACGATTATTGAATTTCTATCATGCGATGCAAAGCTTAATTAAATATAAGGTTGTTCCGATCATCAATGAAAACGATACTTTAGCGGTCGATGAGATCAAGGTAGGGGATAACGATACGATGGCGGCTTTGGTGGTTCCCATCGTCAATGCTGATCTGGTTGTTTTGATTAGTGATATTGATGGTTTATACGATAAAAATCCCCATGTCTATCCCGATGCCCAATTGATCGAGGAAGTGGATGAGGTCAATCACGAAATTGAAGGGATGGCCAGTGATACCGATACGCAAATGGGTACAGGCGGCATGATCACCAAATTAAGAGCTGCCAAGATTTGTACGGAATATGGATGTGATATGGCCATCGTCAATGGCCAGACCCCCCATGTGTTATTGGATTTATTGGATGGCAAACCGGTTGGTACTGTATTTCATGGAGATATAGGCCGAAATTTAAATGCACGACAACTTTGGATCATGTACCAAACGTGGTCTAAGGGATGTATCATCGTGGATGCTGGTTGTGCGCGAGCCTTACGTCATCATAAAAGCTTGTTGCCATCGGGCATCCTTGCGGTATCGGGTGATTTTTCTATGTCCAATATTGTCGATATCATCGATGATAAGGGAACCAAGTTAGCGAAGGGAATTTCGAATTACTCCAACGAAGAAATTGATCGAATCAAAGGGAAGAAAACCAATGAGATCGAATCCATTTTAGGGGAGCATGATTATGATGAAGTGGTTCATGCCAACAATATGGTATTAGTGAAACGGAGTGAAAAACATGATTGAACAATTACTAACAGAAGCTAAAAATGCTTGTCGTACTTTTCAAATGGTTGATACCGATACGAAGATCCAGGCGTTGCATGCCATTGCTCAAAAACTGATCGATCAACAAGATCGAATCTTACAAGCCAATCAAAAAGATATCGCCCAAGCGAAGGAAAATGGTATTTCTGCAGCGATGATGGATCGTTTATTATTGAGTCCACAGCGGATCCAAGAAATGAGTGAGGGCGTTCGGATGGTTGCTCATTTGGATGATCCGATTGGTCAGGTGATTCGGGAAATGGATCGTCCCAATGGTTTACGTATTAAACAAATTCGGATCCCGATTGGTACGGTGGGAGTTGTATATGAAGCCCGTCCCAATGTGACGGTCGATATTGCTGCCATTTGTATCAAGACCAACAATGTTTGTATCTTAAAGGGTGGTAAAGAAGCATATTATTCCAATATGGCTTTGGCCCAAGTCATGCAAGAAGCAATTGCTGATATCTTGCCGGTATCACCGATCTACATGATCGATGCGATCGATCATGAAGTGGTCACGGAATTGATCACCGATCGTGAACATGTCGATGTCATCATTCCTCGTGGTGGTAAGGGATTGATCCAGCATGTTGTCCAAAATGCGAAAGTTCCAGTGATCGAAACCGGGGCTGGATTGTGTCATTTGTATGTGGATAAAGAGGCGGATATTGATATGGCGCTTCAAATTGCGCAAAATGCCAAGCTACAAAGACCAAGTGTGTGCAATGCGATCGAAACCATTTTAGTGCATAACGAAGTGGCGAAAGAATTTTTAACTCGTCTGGCTTCGCTTTTTGGTAAAGTAGAAGTCTTTGGGGATGCAAGAAGTTTGATCTATATACCTGGAGAGATGGCAACCAAAGAAAATTATGCGACGGAATATGATGATTACAAAGTCAATATCAAAGTCGTGGATTCGATGAATGAGGCCATTGAACATATTTATACGTATTCCACGAAGCATTCGGAATGTATCGTGACCAAAGATGACAAGCGGGCCCAATATTTTATGGATGCCTTGGATTCGGCTTGTGTCTATCAAAATGCATCGACGCGGTTTACGGATGGCGGTCAATTTGGGTTTGGTGCAGAAGTCGGTATTAGTACCCAAAAGTTGCATGCACGAGGACCCATTGGTCTTTCGGAAATGTGTTCGACCAAGTATGAGATTTATGGAAATGGTCAGATTCGAGAATAGGGGCAAAGGGAACGATTAGGTTCGTTCCCTTTTTTTGAACACGAGATAGCGTTGGCCAAAATAGTTCAGGCCCACAAAGAGGCACATGCCAACAAGCATGGCGCCATTTTCACAAATGGTTCGTGACATGCCTTTTAACAGATAGACAACCAAGGGTTTGGCCAGGCCATAGGCCAATAGATAACAGATCGTAATATTCAGGGCAAAGGGAATTACATCGTGGATGTCTTTGTCCTTTTTTTCAAAGGTAAAATATTTGTTTAAGAGGTAACTGAGGATACTGCCAAAAAAATAGTTGGAGGCACTGGAAAGCCAATAGGATAAGCCCATTCGATTATAGGCAATAAACATGATGGAAGTGCCAAATAGGGTATTGATACAACCCACCAAGATAAATCGGCCAGTGGTTTTATCGATCCATTTTGTCATTTTTGGATTTCCCTTGCTTGACTTTGTTTTTTGATGATATAAATTGGTCGATTTTTACTTTCCAAGTAACATTTGGATGCATATTCACCTATCGCCGAAAGGCAAAGGATCTGTAGACCGCCAAAGAACATCAAAAAGAAGACGATGGGTCGTATGGGTAAAAAGATAAACGAAGCAAGCAGGCTGATTAGGCCAATCCCCATACACCATTGAATGGGGGCATCGGAAAAGGAGTAGATGCCTTGTAGGGCATAGGTAAATAGGCTTTTCAAATTCCATTTGGAACGGCCTCCTACCCGTTCGACATTATGGAAAGGAATCCATTTGGTGTCAAAGCCTACAAAAGAGAAGATACCTTTCATATAGCGATTGTATTCTTTGCATTCCAAGATGGCATCCACCATTTGACGGGACATCATGCGAAAATCACCGGCTCCATCTTGCATATGAATGATCTTATAGAACGAGTGCGATAGGAAGTTTCGTAATTTGCCTTCGCCTTGACGGTCGATGCGTTTGCCTGCACAACAATCATAATGTTCATCCAGGATCGCATGGGCCATAGGTTTTAAAAGGCGTGGTGGATGTTGGAGATCGGCATCCATGATGACGACCAGATCGCCCTTGGCTTGTTTAAGGCCGGCATACATAGCGGCTTCTTTGCCAAAATTGCGAGAAAACGTATAGTACGAACAATGTGGATCCACTTGTGATAAACTTTCCAAGATATCTTGGGTATGGTCGCTACTGCCATCGTTCACAAAGATGAGTTCATAGGTTGTATGATCAATGGTTTGTAGTTCTTTGGTGACTTCTTGATGAAAGGCTTGGAGCACATCTTCTTCATTGAAGCAGGGAACAATAACACTAATGCAATGCATAAATCTTCCTCCTTAATATATAGATCAGCAGGCTGATCGAACTGATGCATAAACCGGCATGAAAGCCCGGTGCGTGATACGATATACGAATGGTATGGGTCCCTTTGGATAGGGGAATACCCACAAAAGCTGTATTTACCAATTTTGGTTGCGCGATTTTACCATCTACCCTACAGGTATATCCGTTTTGATAGGCCAGGCTGGTGATCAAATAGCCTTTCTGATTCAGTTGGACATGGCCGGCATAGACTTCGTGATCTTTCAAGGGCAGGGATGTCACTTTTTGTATTTGCGGTTGAAAGTTTGCCGTACGGACATGGATCTGGATGTCTTGAAGTTGATAATTTCCTTTGGACAATTGAATCGATACATGGCCATTTCTATGATTTTGACTCAGGATATAGACAAAATGCGTGTTGTGATTGTAGTACGGTGAATGAATGCTGGATAATCGATTTTTAATGCCATTGATGGTAATGGTTGTGGTCTTGGTCGGATCTTTGGGTTTGACCTTAAAATCAATGATCACAATTTGTTTGTTTTTGATGGCCGGTATATCGATTGTCTTTATCGTGGTGTGTTTCAAATGCATATTTTGGTTTGGCAGCGTGGCTGCCAAATGGATCTTTGAGGTATAAGGTGTTGGCTGACTGTTGGAAACCAAGGGCCGTTCGATTAACGTATCCAGGCGTTGGATCCAAGGCAAGTGATCATACATCTTTTGATTCATGGTTGTGTGGGTCACATAGGCCAGGGGCAAGACGTTTTTATTTTGGCCGATCCGGTAGCCCTTTTGGGTATCGATCCAGTGATAACCAGTGGGTAGGGGGCCTTTTGTCACGATATTTTGGATCCCCATCATTTGTTCAAAGAACCGATTGGGAGCGTCCATCATGCCCGTTCGATGTTTGGCCACCATGGGATTTTTCATCACATCATAGAAGAAATGATTGTAGCGTTTATTATACGTGGAAGAATAAGCACTCAATCGGGGAGCTTGCAGGTCATAGATGCGATTGACGGTTCGATAGCTATGTGAAAAATACGCTGTTCGTCCGGCAGGGACTTGGATGTTCTGGGTGATCTTTTGATAGGTTTGCGGTGAAACAAAGGTGGAAGGTGTATTGGTGCAAAGTACAGCAATCAACGGAACCGATAGATAGAGCCATCTTCCTTTGTTTCGTTTCAACAAACAGACACAGAAATACGTATCCAACATGAGCCATACCGGTTGGGTCTGAAAGAAGATGGGCAAAACGATCAATGGCCACATCCATATGTCGATGTGTTGTTCAAAGACATCGACCAATAACAGACAGATCCATGGTAGGAAAACAATCAATATTTTGACGCGTGCATAGAGAAAGCCATTGAGTATGTAGCTGGCTAGAGGAAAGAGCATACAAACCACTACGATCCAGGCATAGACTTTTTTCTCTTGTTTGGTGTGGGTGATGATCGCGATCCAAGCCATCATGGTCAATCCGCATCCATAGGGATCGTAGAATAAGCTTTTCATACGACCATCGGGCAAAAATAATTGGATCAGAGATGGACTGGGTCCGGTCCGTTTATTTTCAATAATATAGAGAAGCGATGGGAGCCAAAGGATGGTGCTAATCCCTATCGCAAAAAGGAAGGGTGTGCATTTCCATTGTCTCTTTTCAATGCGAATGGTCAAAAAACAAACGATAAAGGCGGCCATGCTGAAAAAATAACTGTGGAATACAATGAGGACCAGCCATAGGGTCAATGGATGCCAGTTTTCTTGATCAATGGCATGCAACGCCAAGAATAAGAAGGGCAGGAAATTGACAAACATGATCTGGCGATGGGATTGAAAGATCACAGCGGTACTGAAGATATAGAAAAAGGCACTCCAGAAACACCAGTTGGATGGATAGCCTTTATCACAAAGCCATCGATAACAACTGATAGCGCCTAGATCGATCAGACCAACCATATAGACAATAAGGATGGTGGCCATCGATACTTGAGGCAAGAGGATCGATAGCAGTACGTCTGGACGCATAAAGCCATAATAACTAAAGGCAAAGGCATTGGATCCGGCTTGTAGATGGGGGTAGTATTCGGGCCATAGGGTATGATATTTCCATACCATGTGGCGATAGTAGTCAGGAAAGACAATGTGTTGATTCAACCAATCCACCCGACTTCCAAACCAATAGCCATGGCTTATACAAGCAATCAATAAAATCGGAACGATCACTAAGATGGTCAAATGTATTTTTCGTTTCATACCGAAAGCATACATGGCATATCTTAAGAAATACCCAAAGAAGAGTTAAAGAATTTTGAATGTATTTCTTAAAGAAAATTAAGATTTGAAAGGAATATTTTATTCTACAATAAACACATGAGACAAATATGTATGATGCTGTTAACGGCCAACTTATTTTTGGGTACGAGCATGGCCAAACCACAGCAGCCAGTCAAAGAACCCCATGCATTAATGATCGTCGCCCATCCGGATGATGAATCCATTTGGGGTGGACAACATTTATTAGATCAGAAAGGAGAATATGTGGTGGTTTGTTTGACCAGCAAGAACAATCCAACCCGCAATAAAGAATTTCATCAAGCCATCAAACAAGTCCATGATCAAGGGGTGATGTATGCGTATCCGGATAAGGTCCAGGGGAAGAGGAGCCAATGGAAAAAAGAACACAAACAAATCGAAAAGACCATTCGTTATTGGGTCAGAAAGAAGCATTGGACCAAGATCGTAACGCATAATCCCGATGGGGAATATGGGCATCAGCATCATCGGATGACTTCCGAAATGGTCACCAAAGAAGTGAAAAAGATCCATGAAACCAATCGTTTGGTTTATTTTGGGAAATACTACAAAAAAGGGAATTTACCGTTTTCGATGCGTCAGAAAAAGATGAGCGTGGAAAAGAAGAATCTATTGAAAGCGTATGGATCCCAAAAACTTGTGCTTCAACATCTTCATCATATGTTACCATATGAAAAATGGGTAAAATATAAAGATTGGAGCAAACAATGACAACAAAAATCATAATTGCGGATGATAATGCCGATATTCGAGAAATCGTATCGGTGTTATTGTCGAGTGAAGGCTATCGCGTGGTTGCAGTGCCAGATGGGAAAGCGGCGTTGGAACACATGGAAGAAGATATTGATTTGGTCATCTTAGATGTCATGATGCCTGATATGGATGGTTATCAAGTTTGTCGAAAAATTCGACAAATCAGCAATGTTCCCATTTTGTTTTTGACAGCCAAAGGATTTGATGCCGATAAGACCCTTGGCTTTTCCTTTGGGGCGGATGACTATTTGGCCAAACCATTTTCCTACAATGAATTGACAGCCCGGGTCAAGGCTTTATTGCGACGGTATCAAATTTATAAAGGCAAAGCACAAGATCATCATCCAACCCCCTCGCTTTCTTGTGAGGGATTGACGTTGGATCCAGCACAGAAACAAGTGCTGATCGATGAAAAACGGGTGGATCTGACCGATACGGAATGTGCCATCTTACAACTTTTAATGACCAATCGTGGACAATTGTTCTCTGCTGCCATGATCTATGAAAAAGTATGGGACGAACCGTATTTTTATTCCGCTAATAATACGGTCATGGTCCATATTCGCAATTTACGCAAGAAAATCGAACAAGACCCGGATCATCCAAGATACATTCATACCGTTTGGGGCAGGGGGTATCGTTTTGATTAAGCGTTTGTACTTCTCGCTTCTTTTAGGGATCGTATGTTTTGTATTGCTTTATCCTTTGCATGCGATATGGCTAACCAATGAACCAGAATTTAAGGTCGAACCATTGGTCGATCAATTAAAACAAGCTTCTTTTGATACGTTTCCATCCCTCTTGGAAAAACATACGCAACAAGCTGGCTTTTATGTGGAATCCAATGAGCAATTTCTTGTCGTGGGAACCGTGTATGATCCACAACAATCATATGCATTTACGGATGCCAAGGGACAATCGGTCTTTTTGGTGGTTTGTCCGACCCAATATCAAGCTGCGCATTTATGGAGCGGGATGGTAGCGGGTTGTTCTCTAGCCATTGGCTATCTTGGTTTTCGCTTCACTTCAAAAAATCATTCGATCCATTTACCGGCTTTTTATGAACGACAAGGCTTGGCACAAAAACTATTTCTTTGTAGTGTGGCAGCCATTGGCATTTGTTTCGTTGCGTATTTAGGTACGTATCGCATCAATCAAGTATGGATCCAATGGTATCAAGAAAATGTGACGCAACAACCAGATATAACTCCTTTCCAAAAGGAGTTACGAAGCTATGCCAAAACGGTTTCATTAACGACGAAAAATAAAAGGATCATTTCACAAACCATTCAAAAGCAGATTGATTCACAATATAAAAGTGTCAGTATTGCCAATGATAAAAAATGGATCAATATTGATCCGGCTTGGAAACCAAAAGAATTAAGTCAACATGCAGATAGTGATACCTATGGTTTTTCTCATTCGTTTTTGGTTCAATGGAAGAATAAAAAGACATGGGTCTATGTGAATACCTATCCAGAATTGTATTGGCTCCATAAGATGATGATTGGAGAAATGGCCATTATCTTTTCTTTTTATGTTTTGATCCTGTATGCCTTTATGAAAAAGCAAGTACGGATCATTCAAACATTGACCAATGACATTGCGTATTTAGAAAATGGGGATTGGTCCCATCCCATTCAAGTCCATGGTCAAGATGAGTTAAGTCAATTGGCTCGACAAATGGATGAGATGCGTTTGTATACGTATGAGAATATGCAGACAGAAAAACAGGTCATTCAGGCCAATCATGATCTGGTCACATCCATGTCGCATGATATTCGAACACCACTAGCGACATTAAAGGGGTATTTAGAAATATTGTCGCTAAAAAAAGGGGAAGAAGCAAGGCAAGAACAATATATTCAGCGATGTTTGAAAAAGACGGATGAATTGATCGATCTATCCGAGGCTTTGTTTAAACAAAGTCTACATGTGGCCGATCAAGAGAAGATGTATATAGGTCGGATCCGGATCTATGAAATCATGGCTTTATTGAAAGATCAAATCGAAGATCTAAAAAAAAGAGGATACGATATCCAGTTGACCGAAATGGAACCACAAGGATCTATCCAAGGAAATCTACCTTTGATCCATCGAATCTTTGATAATTTATCTTCCAATATCATCAAATATGCAGATAAAAAAAGGCCGGTACATATCTTGATCAAGATCGAGAAAGGGGAATTGTATATCCGGTTTGAGAATTTTATTGCACCGAAACAAGATGTGGAAAGCAATCATATTGGTCTACAAAGTGTGCAACTCAGCATGAAACAGATGCATGGCACCTATTTTTGTGAACAAACCAAAAATTATTTCTTGATCGTATTGACCTTTCCATTATGTGATGAAAGAGCAATCACCTAGATCTATAGGGATAGCTCTTTTTTTATCTTGATTTCGATGTAAAAGCCAGCCAAGACAAGGAACTTGGGTTTCATGTTTCTTTAAATGCCATCGTAAGGGGCAATGGCAATCAAATCTTTATAAGAAAGAGCACGATTCATTACTATGATGAAGTACCTCAAATCTGTTCGATTTTTGGCCCAACTTTTTTTGGGGGGATAGCTCAATGAAACCCTTTCGATTGAAAAAGGTTGATAGGGTATATATTTTGAACCTTTCCATAATGAGTCATCTCGGAAGGAGAAAGGGTTGTTTTGTTTAACGTGTCCAAATGGGATGACGCAATTGTTGATAGATGGTCTGGATACTTTTTAAAGGAGCATGACTAGCGCGTGCATAGAGTTTGGGATCATTTAAACGGACCATCAATGTTTTGGTCTTGCGAGGATGATGCAGAATATAATATTTTTCTAAATGCTCACTGGCACTGGTATGGATCCGTAGATTGGTTTCCTTTAAATACGCTAAAAAATCATCGATAGCTGTACTATCGATGTACCAAATGGTATCAATGGAATGATCCGATACGATGGCAATTCCTTTATTGGTGGTCAGTACTTGTTTCTTCGTAGCCATTTGATAACGCAAATACGCTAAATATTGTTCGTGATTGAGGATAGGGGTTCCTTCAAAATGATCCATAAATGCAGTATAGATATCATAGGAATCATGAAATGTCGTTGATACGTGTGTCGCATTTCCTTTTTTATGGGGTTCGATCCAAGCCACTTTGCCATAGGTTACGGGTTGAAAACGATAATTTTCGAATAATTGCGGAAAATCCGTTACACAATAGGTCAACACATGATTGTAGTGGCTTTGTTCCAATATGACTTTTAATAAAGCCTTAAAATGGCCGTGTTGCCGATGATTGGGATGGGTACAAGCTAAACAGATTCCAAGAGCCGAAACCCTATGATCGCCCAATTGGATCTTGGTTGGTATGGTTTGGATCAAACTGATCAAATGATCATTTTGCCAATAGCCATATAAATGATGAGGATCGCATTGATGCATCATCCAAGCTTGTATTTGATGAGGTTCCCATTGGATCATCGATACTTCCAAAAGTTGCTGGATATCCTCTGTCTGATTGGTAAATGTGGATATCATTGGTCCTCCTCATCGTGTTCCGTATATTCGGCATCGATCGCATCCGGATTGCGTTTTTCTGATTGGACCGTTTTCTTTCTTTGTTGCCAAGCACCATATATAAGCGAAACGATATAAAGGACCAATAAAACGGGCAATAAGAAAGGCAAGAATTGAATGAGAAGGATCATGAGGGCAAACAATAGGATATAAGTATAAAAAAATCGCATAGACTCTCCTTTAGATGGGGGTTTCCCATTCCATCTGACCAATGGCTATGGGATGAATCGATCCATTGGACATTTCTTGTAGATCGGGTGTGATATCCCGATCCGTTACATATTGATACGTCACTTGTTCGTTGTATTCTTTGGATGTGATCTCAATTTCATGGGTACGAAAATACGCATCCAACTTACCAATCAGATCATAGCCAAAAGTAATGGTATATTCATCCAATTGTTTGATTTCGGATTTGGTTGCTTGATCTAAGGCTTCTTTGACACTGGAACTATAGGCGCGAACCAAGCCGCCTGTTCCTAATTTGATGCCACCAAAATATCGAACCACGACCACAAAGATATCTTCCATCTGATTGTGCAATAAGACATCCAACATCGGATGACCAGCTGTTTGACTGGGTTCTCCATCATCATTGGAACGCACAATGTTGCCAATGATCATTGCCGTACAATAATGACGAGCTTGGGGATGTTGTTTTTTGATTTGTTTCAAAAATTCTTTGGCTTCTTGTTCGTCATTGGTTCGATGCAAATAGGTGATGAATTTGCTCTTCTTGATTTCGATGGTATGGGTCACATCTTCCATGATTCTCATAGACTGATTCTACCATGCCAAGGACCGTTTTGTCCTTTTTTTTAGGAAACATAGAAAAATATGATTATATGGTTAAAAGAAGTTTGAGACCGATAGCGAGGTGAGAGAATGGAATCCTATGCACAAACAACACGGGTATTAAAAGCTTTATCGGATCCAAAGCGATTGGAAATTGTCGATCGATTGATGGAAAGAGAATATTGTGCTTATGAATTGTTACCTTTATTTGAAGTGACACAACCCACTTTATCGCATGATATGAAAGTATTGAGTGAAGTCGGTGTGATCAAGCAACAACGAAAAGGAAAAAATGTGGTTTATTCTGTGAATCGAGAAGTTTTAGAGGATGTCGTGCATCATCTGAATGTGATCATTTCAAAGTGAATGATTTACAATGATCAACGAAAGTGATACACTAGGTTCAAACGATAGAGGCGCAAAAAAGACACCATAGAAAGGGAGTCGGCAGATGTTGATTTTCTATGGTAGCGATTTTGCCGAACTACATATGCAGGCATGGATATGTGGTGGGCTTGCAGAGAAGATCTGTAAGACTGTCTACCTTTGGTAGGAGAGCTATCTGATTGCCTTTTATGTAACCAGTAAGATAGCTCTTACTGGTTTTTTTGTATGAAGGAGGAAAGTGATGTTAGAAATTGGTGGCGTGAGAGTGGATACTCTCGCAAAAACATATAAAACACCCTTGTTTGTCTATGATGAAGATCAATTACGATCTCGTTTACAGGAATTTGCGACCTTGTTTCGATCCCATACGATGGAAACGGGAATCTTATATGCGTCCAAAGCCTTTAGCTGCAAAGCCATGTTGCGATTGGTCAAAGAATATGGCTTGTGTTTGGATGTCGTATCCGGAGGCGAACTGTATACCGCAAAAGCCGTTGATTTTGATATGTCCAAGGTTTATTTTCATGGCAACAATAAATCCAAGGATGAATTGGAAATGGCCATGGCGTATGGCGTAGGTACCATCATTGTTGATAACTTGATGGAAGCGCAAATGCTTCATGAAATGAGTCAGACTATTGATCATACGATCCATGTCTTGCTTCGTGTCAATCCCGGTATTGATGCACATACCCATAAATACATCGTAACGGGACATGTCGACAGCAAGTTTGGCATTTCTTTACTACAAGAAAAAGAATTGGTCGAAGTGATCAAGACCTTTGATGAAGATGAACATCTATCGTTTGATGGTTTACATGCCCATATTGGATCGCAAATTTTTGATAAAAATGCGTTTGTCGCCGAAATTGAAAAAATGTTTGGCTTTATCAAACACCTAGAAGATACCTATGACATCCATTTAAACACGCTGGATCTAGGCGGTGGATTTGCGGCCACCTATACATCCGAAGATCACCCCATTCCTTTGGATGAAGTTTGTACGACCATTCTTTCCCATTGTGAAAAACAAAATCAAGCATTGGGTCTATCCATTCAAAGGATCTTGATCGAACCGGGCCGCAGTGTGGTGGCCGAAGCCGGTTCTACCCTTTATACGGTAGGATTTATGAAACAAACACCCAATAAAAACTATGTCTTTGTGGATGGAGGCATGGCCGATAATATCCGACCAGCTTTGTATCAAGCCAAATACAATGCCGATATTGCCAATAAAATGGAGGCCCCAAAAGATACGATCTATACCGTTGCGGGTAAAGCTTGTGAATCCGGTGACATTTTGATTGAAGGCATTGCCTTACCAAAATGTGAACCCGGCGATCTTTTGATCACCTATACAACCGGTGCCTATGGCTATGCCATGGCTTCTCACTACAATAAAAACCCTTTGCCTGGCGTTGTCTTTTGCCGACAAGGAAAAGTGCGTGAAGTGATTCGTCGTGAATCTTATGCGCATTTGATCGATCTCGAAACCGATGAATAAGAAAGGATGTGTTTTCAATGATCAAAGGTTCTATTGTTGCATTAATTACGCCATTTCATGAAGATGGCAGCGTTGATTTTGATAAGTTAGGTGAATTGTTGGAATTCCATGTGGCCAATCATACCGATGGCATCTTGGTTCTAGGAACAACCGGTGAATCCAGTACCATGACCCATGAAGAAGACGATGCCGTTGTCCGCTATACGATCGATAAGATCGATCATCGGATTCCCGTTGTGGTTGGAGCGGGTTCAAACGACACCAAAACCGCAGTGGATAAGAGCATAAAATATGAAAATATGGGTGCCGATTATTTATTGATCATCACTCCTTACTACAACAAGGCCAATGAAGGTGGCATGATCGCACACTTTACCACCGTTGCTGATTCCGTCCATACCCCGATCATTCTCTATAATGTACCGGGTCGTACCGGATGTAAATTGAGTGAACACGCCGTAGCCGTCTTATCCCAACACCCAAATATTTGTGGCATCAAAGAAGCCAGTGGCGATATCAGTTATGCCACTCGCATTTCTCGTTATCTCAACGATGATTTTGTGATGTATTCCGGGAATGATGATATGGTCGTACCTATTCTTTCCTTGGGCGGTTCTGGCGTGATTTCGGTCTTTGCGAATACCAACCCCCAGGAAGCCCATGATATGGTACAAGCCTGGTTGGATGGTGATTTAAAACAATCCTTATCCATCCAACAAAAATACTTGGATTATATCCATGCCTTATTCTGTGAAGTCAATCCTATCCCTGTCAAGGCCGCTTTAAACTTGATGGGCAAAAATGTGGGTGGCTATCGTTTGCCACTGTATCCAATGGATCCAAAAAATCACGATCATTTGGAAGCAGAAATGAAGAAAGTAGGCATCATCGCATGAAATTGATCATTGGTGGCAACGGAAAGATGGGCTCGCTCATCAAAGAAACTGCACAAAATTTAGGCCATACTGTCTTGGCGAATGTGGATACATCCAATTTGGATATTTTAGATCAAATCGAAACGGCCGATATGATTATTGATTTTTCCCATCGCGATAATTTAAGTTGGATCCTGGATTATGTCAATGCCCATGATTGTGCCTTGGTGTATGGAACGACCGGTTTGGATGATGATCAAAAAGACCAATTGGTCACTTTGTCAAAATCCCATCCCGTCTTCTTTTCGGCCAATTATTCGTATGGTGTGGCGGTCTTTTCGGAAATCCTGAAAGTCGCTGTTCCTCTTTTAAAAGATACGTTTGATATGGAATTGGTCGAAACCCATCACAATCAAAAGGCCGATGCCCCCAGTGGTACGGCCAAAGCCATCCTGGAAATCATGAATCCCGATGGTGCCTTCAAAGAAGTCTATGGTCGTCATGGCCTGATTGGTCCGCGTCAAAAAGAAATTGGTGTGCATGCTTTGCGTGGTGGCACCGAAGCTGGGGAACACACCGTGCACTTCTTTGGGGATAATGAATCCATCACTATCACGCATCATGCGACCAATCGGCAGATCTTTGTGAATGGCGCATTAAAAGCCGCTGCCTGGCTTGAAAACAAACCAGCTGGATTGTATGGCATGAACGACCTTTTAGGAGTCGATCACGCATGAAAATTGCGATGATCGGGCGCGGTGCCATTGGCACTTTGTATGGCCAATTGTTTGAGCAAGGAGGGCAAGATGTCATCTTTCTAGTGGATGAAACACGTAAAAAACGTTACGAAGCCGATCCCTTGATTTGTAACGGCAAAAGCGTAGATTTTCACTATGAAACCCAAACAGAACCTGTTGATCTTTTATTTCTTGCCACCAAATATGCCGGTCTAAACAGTGCCATAGCCTTGGCTGGCCCATCGATTGATGCGCATACGTTGATCGTTTCGGCCTTAAATGGCATTCGATCCGAAGATGAATTGCGCCAAGCCTTTCCGAACAATTTGGTGATTCGTACCATTGTCCAAGGCATGGATTCGACCTATTTACAGAATCAATGTACCTATCATGTGGTGGGGGAATTGGTATTTGGCCCAGATGATCCGAATCAAAAAGAAGCCTGTCAACGACTGAATCAATTGTATACGAGTTGTGCAATTCCTCATCGATGGGTCGACGATATCATCAAAGAACAATGGAACAAATTGATGTTGAATTGCGGCCTCAATCAAACATGTGCTGCCTATTATACAACATATGGTGGGATCAAGGTCGATGGCCCGCTCCAAGACATCTATATGAAAGCCATGTTGGAAGTCAAAGCGGTGGCCAATGCCCAAAACATTGCCATTACCGATGCGGATGTACAACATTGGTTCGAAGTGATGAAACCCATGTCCAATGAAGGCATGCCCAGCATGCGACAAGATATCATTGCCCATCGCAAGACCGAGCTGGCCTTATTTTCTGGAACGGTCGTTCCCATTGCCAAACAGCTTGGCATCCAAACACCGGTATTGGAAGATCTAGCCAAACGGATCCAAGCCATAGAAGCGGCGTTCTAAAGAATATTTATATAGATTAGAAAAAGAAACAATGCATAGAACTTTCACAAATCAAGAATTTTTAGCTATAATAAAATTCTGAAAGGGGAAGGATCATGTGTGAATTGTTTGGCTTTTCGGGAAATACCTATCAAGAAATGAATGACTATTTGGATGTGTTCTATTCACATAGTGTACGTCATCCTCATGGCTGGGGATTGGCCATCTTGGATGGGAAGGTTTCACGCGTAGAAAAAGAGTCCAAACAAGCCTCGCGCTCTTTCTATTTGGCTGAACGCTTATCCGAGCCGATTTATGCTCGGACGTGTCTGGCTCATATTCGCTATGCGACCGTAGGCGAAATGAAACGCAATAACTGCAACCCCTATCGCTGGGTCGATCGATATGGTCGCACCTGGACGATGATCCATAATGGCACGATCTTTAACTATGAACCTTTGAATCAATATAAGAAAGTCCAAGAAGGAGAAACCGACAGTGAACGGGTCCTTTTGTATATTGTGGATGCGATCAACCGCAAAGAAATTGAATTAGGCAAAGAATTGAATCAAAAAGAACGCTTTGAACTCTTGGATACCTTAGTTTGTGACGTATCCAGAGGGAATAAATTAAATTTGATCATCTATGATGGCGACAATTTCTATGTCCATACCAACGAAGCCCATACGCTTAATCAATTAGAAACACCAGAAGGACGCTATTTTTCGACCAAGCCTTTATCGGATGAAGATTGGCAACCCGTCCCATTGACCCAGCTGTTGGCCTATCAAGATGGCGAGTTGGTCTATCAAGGCACCAAGCACCATCATGAATATATCTTTAATGCCGATCAATTTAAATCCATTGGCGGCGAATTTATTGATTTTTCCAATCTATAAGAAATGGCTCATGTCCATTTCTTTTTTGATGGAAATGATTTAGAATAAATACACATAAGTAAAGGATGATCATATGACAAGAATTGGTTTAGTATGTGAAGGCGGCGGCATGAAATGTGCCTATGGTGCTGCCATCTTAGATAAATTTTTAGATGATGATATTTCGTTTGACTATTGTATTGGCGCCTCAGCAGGCAGTGCCAATCTTGCCAGTTACTTAGCCGGCCAACGCGGACGAAATATTCGATTTTATACAAAATGGATCAAAGATCCCGAATTTTTTGGTAAAAAAAGTTTCTTAAAGCCCGGTGATTTATTTGGTCTTCAATATATATATGGAACCTTGACAAATTCCGATGGAAAAGATCCCATCAATTATGCAGCCATCATCCAGAATCCCACGCAATTTGAATTGGTGGCCACGGATGCGAAAACCGGACAACCGGTTTATTTTGATAAAACGGTGATGAAACAAAATGATTATCGAGCCATCATGGCTTCCAGTGCCATTCCGGCAGCGTGTCATCCTGTTCAAATTGGCAATGGCCATTATTATGATGGCGGGGTATCGGATGCGATTCCTTGTCAAAGAGCCTTGGATCAAGGCTGTGATAAATTGGTCGTGATCACATCCAAGCCACGGGATTATGTCAAAGAACCCGAAGCCCATAAGAAGTTGTATCATGCTTTGTGTGCCAAATATCCAGCTACGATCAAGGATCTGGATCGTCGACATATCATGTATAAAAAAGAACAAGATTTGATGTTTGATTTGGAAAAACAAAAAAAAGCCTTTATTTTTGCACCTAGTGAACATTTACCAATGAGCACCACATCGATGGATCCCAAAGAAAATGAACAATTGTACTCCTTAGGCATGTATGATTATGTGAAATTGAAAAAAGCCTTGCAAGCTTTTATCGGGGATGCCTAATGAAAACAAAGATAAAGACGATCCTTTGTATTCTTTATCTTGTGGTGATGTTTTCCTTGATCGTTCATTTATTGGAACAACCCTTTGATATTTTTCATCGCTTTGCCTGGGTCTTGATGGGCTTTTATATGTGTGATGTTGTCGATGTGATATATAAAGATAACCGTTTGATCCAATCCTTTGCCATTACTTTAGGCTTATACATGTTGTATCAAGCATGGATCCAACTCTATACGATGTTGACCATACCATCCCTGCTTTCCTTGCTCTTTACGATTTGCCTTTTGGTTCGTATCGTGCTGTGTTTTGTACCTTGGAAACAATGGAAGAAGAAAAAGTATCGCGGCTATACCTTGTTGCGCAATTTGCCTTTGTTTGGGCTCTGTGTCATTTTAGAAATCTTGTTTATTGAGTCGGGAAACACCAATAGCTATGGCTTGTGGTGGATCGAGATCCTCTTGCCTCTGCTTTTTGTGTTCTTTGCCTGTGAAGACCTCCAGCTCAAGCACCCTACGATCTGGATGGGAGGGAGTTGGATCAGCCATTTGGGACTGGCCTTGATCTTCTTACAAATGATTGGCCAAATATAGGTTGCCTGGAAACGGGCAATTTTTTTGCATTCGATTGGCTATATGGGCCTAGTTATGTTAGGATAGTATCGTGAAATTATTCACATGATAAATTATGGATACAAAAGTGAATGAATATATTGAAAAATTGGCATCTACCCATCAATTATCTTTGGATGCCTATGAATATTTGATCACCCATCGTGATGAAGAAGCGATGGAACTGGCCGCACGAAAAGCGCGGAATCTATCCCGATCCATTTATGGAAAAGCCATCTATGTACGTGGCTTGATCGAATTTACCAATATTTGTAAGAACGATTGTTTCTATTGTGGAATTCGTAAAGATGCACATTGTAGTCGATATCGTCTAGATATGGATGATATTCTTTCGTGTTGTGCAGAAGGCTACGATCTTGGCTTTCGTACCTTTGTCCTACAAGGTGGCGAAGATGCCTATTTTGATGATGATCGCTTATGCGACATCGTATCGCATATCCATGCTTCATATCCCGATTGTGCCATTACTCTATCGGTAGGGGAACGAAGCAAAGAAAGTTATCAACGATTATACGATGCGGGTGCCCAACGTTATTTATTGCGCCATGAAACCGCCAATCAGCAACATTATCATCAGCTGCATCCAGCATCGATGTCGTTTACGCATCGGATGCAATGCATTCAAGATTTACGCGATATCGGCTATGCCGTCGGCGTTGGCATGATGGTGCAATCACCGTATCAAACGGCTCATCATTTAGCCCAAGATCTAAAATTTGTAGAGACCTTTCATCCGGAAATGTGTGGAATCGGTCCCTATATTACGGCTCAAGATACCCCATTTCATGATCAACCATCGGGCAGTGTGGAATTGACCTTGTATTTGATCAGTCTCTTGCGACTGATTTATCCGCCTATGTTGATCCCGGCAACCACCGCTTTAGGAACGATGGATCCTGTCGGACGGGAAAAAGGGGTATTGGCCGGTGCCAATGTGGTGATGCCCAATTTAAGTCCAGTAAGTGTACGACGCAAATATCAGCTCTACGACAATAAGATTTGTATTGGGGATGAAAGTGCACAATGCCGTCATTGTTTAGAAAATCGGATGGACCGTATTGGCTATACGGTCGTGACCGATAGAGGAGATATAAAAGTATGGGATTAAATGGAAGTTTATCGGCCAATCGCGTACATATCGCATTTTTTGGTATGCGCAATGCCGGAAAAAGTTCTTTGGTCAATGCGATCACAAATCAGTCGATGTCGGTTGTTTCGGAAGTCGAAGGAACCACGACAGATCCAGTTCGTAAAGCGATGGAAATTCTACCATTAGGACCGGTTGAGATCATCGATACCCCTGGCTTTGATGATGTCGGATCTTTAGGCGAAAAGCGCAAGGCACGCACCAAAGAAATCTTAAAAGAAGCTGATGTGGCAATATTGGTCGTAGATGGCCAAAAAGGTTTACAACCATTGGATGGCCAATTGATCGATCTTTTTCAAAGCATGTCTATTCCGTATTTGGTGGTTTACAATAAAAGCGATGTGGATACCTATCCTATCGATGGTCTATGGGTCAGTGCCAAAGAAAAAACCGGCATTGAACAACTGAAAGAAACCATTGGCCATTTAGCCAAAGATGTGGAATCCTCCAAAGTGATCGTTGGCGATCTGATCGATCCCGGTGATAGTGTGATCTTGGTCATTCCCATTGATGGCTCAGCGCCAAAAGGACGTTTGATCTTGCCCCAACAATTGGTCATTCGTGATATCTTGGATCATCATGGCTTGGCTTATGTTTGTCAAGATGATGAATTGGCTATAGCCTTGACCCATCTGCATCCGAAAATGGTGGTCACCGATTCGCAACGATTTGGACGCGTATCCAAAGTGGTTCCTGAATCGATCCCGCTGACTTCCTTTTCGATCTTGATGGCCCGTTATAAAGGTATTTTAAAACAAGTGGTCGAAGGGGCACAACACATCAAAAACTTGACAGATTCATCAAGAATATGGATTAGTGAAGGATGTACCCATCATCGTCAATGTGGTGACATTGGCAATGTGAAATTACCGCATTGGATCCATGAATATACCGGTTATACGGTTCCTTATGATCTTTCTTCGGGAAAAGACTTTCCCGAGGATGTGTCCGATTATGATCTGATCATTCATTGTGGCGGTTGCATGTTGAATGAAAAGACCATGCAGAATCGGTTGAAACAAGCAAAAGCACAACATACGTATATGACAAATTATGGAACGGCCATTGCGCAAATGCATGGTATCTTAGATCGTTCCATTGCACTATTTGACATCTAACTGTAAGGATTTCCAAGCAGAAAGCTGTTTTATCACAGACTCTTGGAAGGAGTCTGTTTTTTTTGGAGGAAAATATGGAAAATAAACGATTAGGCGTCATTGCGATCGTGATCGAAGATCTCGAACAAGTCGAACAAGTCAATGCTTTGATCCACGAATACAATGATTTGATGGTAGGGCGTATGGGCATTCCCTATAAAGAAAGAAATATATCGGTGATTTCTTTGATGGTCGATGGAACCACCGATCGTATCAATGCCTTAACAGGCAAATTAGGCCGATTGGAAAGGGTACAAGTCAAATCCATGTTGACGAAGGTGTAGAAATGAAAAAAATCGCAATTTATGGAAAAGGGGGCATTGGGAAATCGACCATGACTAGTCATTTGGCTGCCGCCATGGCGAGTCTTGGCTATCGCGTGATCCAAATTGGTTGTGATCCCAAAGCGGATTCCACCATTAACTTATTGGGTGGCCATCCGTTGGAACCGGTCATGAACTATCTACGAGAACACGATGAAGACCCCACCTTGGAAGACATCATGAAAATTGGGTTTGGCGGGATCCACTGCATTGAAACCGGTGGACCCACACCAGGCATTGGCTGTGCCGGACGAGGCATCATTGCCACCTTCAATCTTTTGGATGATCTGGAACTCATTGAAAAAGTGAAACCCGATGTCATCTTATTTGATGTGTTGGGCGATGTAGTCTGTGGTGGCTTTGCCGCGCCGATTCGTGAAGGCTATGCCGATGAGATCTTGATCGTGACCAGTGGTGAAAAAATGGCTTTGTATGCGGCCAATAATATCAATACGGCCGTGAATAATTTTAAAGATCGCTCCTATGCACAAGTGCGAGGCTTGATCTTAAATCGTCGCAATGTGCCTTCCGAAGAAGAAAAAGTCCAAGCCTTTGCGGATCAAAATCACCTATCGATTGTTTGTGATGTACCCCGAAGTGATGCGATCAATGAATGGGAAGATCAAGGAAAGACCGTGGTGGAAGGTGATCCCCATTCGGAAATTGCCCAGATCTTTTTTGATCTCGCTAAAAAACTCATGGAGGATGCATCATGAATACTCAACCCTATTTTCAAACCATTGCCCAATTATCCCAAGCCAAAAAGATTCCAAGTGAATATATCCCGGCTTGTCATTTGATTTATTCTTCACCGGCAACTTTATCGTATAATTCACCCGGCGCTTTGGGATTTGGCGTCAAACGAGCTGGGCTGGTGATCCCAGAAAGTGTGATGTTGTTGATCAGTCCGGCAAGTTGTGGCCGAAACTCGACCATCCTTTCTGCACAGGAAGGCTATGCCAAACGCATGTTCTATTTATTGATGAGTGAAACCGATCTGGTCACAGGTCGCCATTTAAAAAAGATTCCCCAAGCCATCGAAGAAATCTTAGAAGTGTGTGATCCCAAAGTTGTGGTTTTGTGTATTACATGTGTCGATGCACTATTGGCCACTGACTTGGAACACATTGCCAAACAATGTCAAGAAAAAACGGGCGTCATCGTCGTTCCTAGCTATATGTATGCCTTGGAAAGAGAAGGGCGCAAACCACCTATGATGGCCATTCGGCAAACGATTTATTCCTTATTGCAACGAGATCGAATCGATCCACACATGGTCAATTTGATGGGCTTCTTTTCGCCTGTCGATAGTGAATTGATCGATTTACTTCAAGCAGCTGGTCTTTCGACGATCAACCAAGTTAGTGAAATGAAGACATTGGAGGAATATTACACAATGGGGCGTGCCAATTTTAATTTGGTCTTAGATCCCGAATCGATTTTTGCGGCCGAAGATCTCAAGAAACGATTGGGTATGCCCTATATTGAATTGCCACGCTTATACGATGTGGAAAGAGTCCATCGTCTGTATCATTTGTTTGGACAAGCCATTGGCGTAGAAATAGGCGATGAAAGCGATTATTTGGAAACCAAAGAAAAGGTAGATCGGGTCGATCTAACGCATAAAAAGATCTGTATTGGCGAAATGTGCAATGCGAATCCGTTTGAATTGGCATGTGCCCTATCGCAAAAAGGTGCGATCATTTGTGAGATCTTTGCGAATGTGACCGACTACGATAAACCATGGATTCAGCGATTGGCACAAATAGCTCCGCAAACCAAAGTCTACACGGGCATTTCACCAACCATGATCCATTATCAACCTCGTACCGATATTGATTTTGTGATTGGCAAAGACGCATCGGACTATTATCCAGAAGTACCCGCTATTTTGTGGAATGCCGAAATCCAACCCTATGGCTATAAAGGAATTCAAGGTTTATATGCGGAAATGGAGGCCATTCTATGAAAGGATTATTTCGCTATTTATCCCCATTTGCTCCCGATATTTCCGGGGCTGTCAGCGTGCTCTATGAACTCGGTGGCATCATTGTCATTTTAGATGCCGGTGGATGTGCCGGTAATACCTGTGGGTTTGATGAACCACGCTGGTTTTCCAAAAAGAGTGCCATTTATTCGGCGGGCTTACGAGATCTAGATGCCATCTTAGGAAGAGATGATGAACTCTTAGATAAGATTGGCCAAGCGGTAGAAACCACTTCAGCCAACTTTATTGCTTTGGTGGGCACGCCCGTTCCTGCCGTAATTGCCACGGATTATCATGCCTTAAGCAAATTGTGTGAAAAACGCTTTGGCCTACCTTGTTTATATATGGAAACCACGGGTATGAAATATTATGATGTGGGTCAACAAATGGCCTATGCCGCCATTGATCAAATGGTTGAAAAGAAGGACAGTCTAGATACCGTGTATGTAGGGGCAACGCCTTTGGATGTACCGTTTATAGACGGTGATTGTTTGACATCGTTATCTTCATATGCGGCTTTGCCCCAAGTCAAACAAGCCATCGTGATGTCGGTATCTGGATTATCTTTGGTGCGGAAATACCAAATTCCTTATACATTTGGTTTTGATCTGGGACATATTGATGTTAAACCCAAAAAGACTTTGATCCTTTCCCAACAAGTTTGGGCCCACATGATCCGACAATGGATGGGCCAAGGCGATGTCGCGTCTTTCTTTATGATGGATCAAGCCTATATGCAAGAAAACGATGTGCATTTGGATGGCGAGATGGATCTGGTAAAATTGGTTTGCACACGAAAGTATGAGCGCATCCTATGTGATCCTTTATTGATGCGGGCCTTACCTGATTATACGGGGGAATTTGTCCCCTTGCCGCATTTTGCGGTATCGGGCCAATTGTACCAAAAAGAAAATATTGATACCTATTTGGCCGATGTGGAGAGAGCTTTATGATTCGTAAACAGATTCGCGTCTATGGCATCGTGCAAGGTGTGGGCTTTCGACCGTTCATTTATCGCATAGCCCAAGATGCACATATCACCGGTTCGGTATGCAACAAGGGGCCCTATGTTGAGATCTATGCACAAGGAACGGCGGAACAAGTGGCCTTATTTACGACTTGGATCCGAACCAAAGCGCCCCAACGATCGGCTATTTTAAAGATGGATAGTCAAGCGGTACAAGTGAAATCGGAAACGGAATTTACGATTCTTCATTCCGAAAAAGTAAAGGGAGATATCTTTGTTTCTCCGGATATTGCGATTTGTGATGCATGTGCCAAAGAATTGTTTGATCCCCAGAATCGAAGGTATCATCATCCTTTTATCAATTGTACGGCGTGTGGCCCTCGATTGACCATTTTGGATTCGATGCCCTATGATCGGGTGCGCACCAGTATGAAAAAGTTTCCTATGTGTCCCGATTGTGAACGGGAATATACAACACCCGATGATCGTCGTTATCATGCCCAACCCGTTTGTTGCAACAAATGTGGACCTGAATTGTATATTGTCGGTAAAGATATCCATGGTGATGCCGCCTTACAATACACAAAATCCATCATTCGCAATGGAGGTATTGCTGCCATCAAAGGCATTGGTGGCTTTCATTTGTGTTGCGATGCGACCAATGAGAAAACCATTGCCTATCTACGATCTTGGAAACATCGTCCCTTTAAACCTTTTGCGATCATGGCCAAAAATATGGATGTAGTAAAACGAGAATGTAAGGTCAATGAAGCCCAACAAAAATATATGACCGGTCCCCAACGACCTATTTTATTGTTGGAAAAACAAAAGAATGGTTTGGTCTCGGATTTGGTCGCACCAGATAATCCGATGTTGGGAGTGATGTTGCCCTATGCCCCTGTCCAATTGTTGTTGTTTGAAGGCGATATGCCCGATTGTTTGATCATGACCAGTGCCAATCCCAAAGGTGCTCCCATCTGCAAAGAGGATGCCGATGTGATCGAAAATCTAGGTGATCTTTGTGATGTGGTCTTATCCAATGATCGTGATATTCGCTTACGAGCCGATGATAGTGTGATGGCCTGGATCCATGACAAGCCTTCGATGATTCGTCGTTCTCGTGGGTATGCCCCTTTACCTATGATGATTTCCAAAAGTATAAATAAAAAGATATTGGGCATTGGTGGCGAATTAAAGAATACCTTTTGTTTGGCTACCAAAGATCTCTATTATTGTTCGCCTTATGTGGGCGATTTGAGCGATATTCGCAGTGTGGATGCCCTAAAACAAGCCATTGAGCGGATGGAAGAACTCTTGGAAATACGACCGGAAACGATCGTATGTGATCTGCATCCGCGGTATAATTCGGTCCAATTGGCCAAGGAATATGGTTTGTCTATCATGCAGATCCAACATCATTATGCCCATATTCTTTCTTGTATGGCGGAAAATGATTATTTAGATCCAGTCATTGGTGTATCCATGGATGGAACGGGCTATGGATTGGATGGAACGATCTGGGGTGGTGAGATCCTGGTTTGTGATGTGCATCATTTTGAGCGAAAAGCCCATATCACGCCGTTTATGCAGGCGGGTGGGGATCTATCTTCCAAAGAAGGATGGCGCATTGCCGTATCCCTTCTGCAAGATAAAGATCTGTGTGTACAATTGGGAGTATGCAGTGCCTTTGAATATGATCTCGTTTTTCAAATGATCCAAAAGCAGATCAATAGTGTTGGTTCAACCAGTGCGGGACGATTGTTTGATGCAGTGAGTGCCATTTTGGGATTGTGTCGGATCAATACGACCGAAGCGCAGGCATCGATGTTGTTGGAATTTGAAGCACGTAAGTGGCAAGGGGAAGGTATGAACTTTCATGGTGATACGACGGCTTTGGTGCAAGCTATTGCCCAACGAATGTTTTATAAGGATGATCGATCCTATTTGGCCTACAGTTTTCATGAAGGACTGGCCAATTATATTGTCGATCGTGTCGTAGAAGTAAGAAAAGAAACCGGTCTATCTACCGTGGCTTGTAGTGGCGGTGTCATGCAGAATCAATTGTTGATGGATCTGGTTCGAAATAAATGTGAAGAAAATGGCTTTCAAGTATTGTCGCATTCGATGATTCCTTGTAACGATGGAGGCATCGGTTTGGGACAAGCCTTGTATGGCATGATGAATGGAAAGGAATAAAGTTATGTGTGTAGGATTACCTGCTAAAGTAAAAAAAGTAAAAGATGGACAAGCCATCGTGGATGCGATGGGTGCCACTCGTGTGGTATCGAGTGAATTGGTGGACGGTTTAGAACCGGGGGATTTTGTGATGGTGCATGCGGGAGCTGCCATTGCCAAGATCACCGAAGATGATGAAACCGAAGCCAGTGCCATCATGGAGGCTTTAGAGTGAACGAACAAGTCTTAAAAGCCAAACAAATCGTGGAAAACTATGACGGCCGACCGCTACGAATCATGGAAGTTTGTGGCACGCATACCCATGAAATCTTTCGCTTAGGGATTCGGCAAATGTTGCCCGAAAACATTCATTTGATCAGTGGACCAGGCTGTCCGGTTTGTGTAACGCCGGTTGGTTATATTGATCAAGCTATTGATCTAGCTTTAAATCATCATTGTACGATTTGTACCTTTGGTGATCTAATTCGGGTACCTGGCTCTGATATGTCTTTACAACAAGCCCGGGCCAAAGGGGCGAAGATCGTCATGATCTATTCACCAACCGATGCCTTTACTTATGCTCAAAGTCATTTGGATGAAGACGTTGTCTTATTAGCGGTTGGTTTTGAAACCACGACACCAGCGAGTTGTATGGCCATTCGCGATGCCAAGAAAAATAATTTAACGAATTTTTCGGCATTGGTAGCCAATAAAACGATGGATAACGCTTATTTGGCTTTAAAAGATAGTGCCGATGCCTTCTTATATCCAGGGCATGTATCGACGATCACAGGTTGTCAGATTTATCGTGATCTTTGTGAAGAGGGAATTTCCGGAGTCGTGACGGGTTTTACGGGACCCGAGATCCTAACGGCTTTGGCTGTGATCATCAAAAAGTTAGAAAAAGGGCAACCCTTTTTCATGAATTGTTACCCACGGGTGGTACGCGATGAAGGTTCGCCATCGGCTCGAAAGATCATCGCATCGGTCATGGAACCGTGTGATTCCATTTGGCGTGGTATTGGCAATATTCCCGGTTCGGGCCTACAAATCAAAGCGGCTTATCAAGACTTTGATGCCCGTAAGAAATATGGTTTAGAAAATACCCAAGGACATCCGAATCCAGCTTGTCGTTGTGGGGATATTTTACGTGGGGATTGTATGCCGAATGCATGTCCATTGTTTGGCAAAGTGTGTACGCCAGAACATCCAGTGGGTGCTTGTATGGTTTCCAATGAAGGATCGTGTTCGGCTTTTTATAAATATATGGAGTAGTAGAGTATGGAAAAATATGTAACGTTAGCGCATGGAGCCGGTGGTCAACAAACCTCGGCCTTGATCCATGATATCTTTAAAAAATATTTAGGCAATCCGGATTTTACAGCCGATGATGCCGCGGTTTTGACCAGTCCTTCGGGACAATTGGCCATGTCAACCGATGGCTTTATCGTTTCACCAAGTTTTTTTCCGGGTGGCAATATTGGCAAATTGAGTGTTTGTGGAACCGTCAATGATTTGGCTTGTATGGGGGCCAAACCGTTATACATGACTTGTGCCTTTCAGATTGAAGAGGGCTATCCCTTAAAAAAATTAGATGAAGTGGTTCAATCGATGGCGAAGACAGCCAAAGAAGTCGGTGTACATTTTGTGGCTGGTGATACCAAAGTGGCTGGTAAAGGTCAAGTGGATGGCATTTTTATCACGACAACGGGAGTAGGTCAGATCCAACCGGATTTTCATCCCCAAGGCAATCAAGCCAAACCGGGGGATAAGATTTTGGTGACCGGTGATGTCGGTCGTCATGGTTGTACGATCTTGTTGGAGCGCAATGATTTTCAAATTCAAACCGATGTGACCAGTGATTGTGCCCCTTTATGGCATACGGTCGAAGCGATGTCCCAGGTAACCAAGGATATCCATGTGATCCGGGATGCAACGCGTGGTGGTGTTGGTACGGTCTTGTATGAAATTGCCGATGAATCGCAAGTCGGCGTGAAAATCGATCAAGAAGCGGTTCCTGTTCAGAATCATGTGAAAGGCGTTTGTGGTATGTTGGGATTGGAACCTTTGTATTTGGCTTGTGAAGGACGTATGGTCGTGATCGTACCGGCTGAACAGGCCCAAGCCATCGTGGATACGTTGCATACCTTACCGTATTCGCAAAATGCGGCCATTATTGGTGAAGTGACGCAAGATCATGTAGGCAAAGTAGTCATGAAAACTTCGATTGGTTCGGAAACGTTGTTGCCAAGTCCATCGGGCGAGTTATTACCACGTATCTGTTAGGAGGCTCTAATGATAAAATTAGCGTTTTATGGAAAAGGTGGAATTGGAAAGTCAACGACGGTTTCCAATATGGCGGTTGCGTTTGCCCAAATGGGATATAAAGTGATGCAGATTGGTTGTGATCCGAAGGCGGATTCCACGATGAATTTACGTGAAGGCAAAGAGAAACAAGCCGTCTTAGATATCCTGCGGGAAAAAAATAAAGAAGCGACCCTAGAAGATGTGATTACCCAAGGTTATGCGGGGGTGTATTTGGTTGAAGCGGGTGGTCCCATTCCAGGGCTTGGTTGTGCCGGTCGTGGCATCATTGCGGCCATGGAATTTTTGGATGAAAAGAAAGCCTATGACATCTATCAACCCGATATTGTGTTGTTTGATGTCTTGGGGGATGTTGTGTGTGGTGGTTTTTCGATGCCGATTCGGGAAGGCTATGCCGATCAAGTCTATATCTTAACATCCGGTGAAGCCATGTCCATTCATGCGGCGATGAATATTGCCCTAGCGGTCGAAACCTTTCAAAAACGAGGCTATGCCACGTTGGGCGGGGTCATCGTGAATAAACGGAATGTGAAAAAAGAAAAAGAGCGAATCGAACAATTGTGTGAAGATATCCATTCCCAAGTGATTTCCACTTTGGAATATGATCCATTGATCCAAGAAGCCGATGAGATGCATAAGACCGTCTTAGAAGCTTTTCCACAAAGTGATGCGGCAGACCGCTATCGCCATTTGGCCCAGGTCTTATTAGAAAGCAATCAAAATGAATGAGCATGTAGCGAAGATTCAAGTAAAAGACATTCAATCCTCGACACCGTTTCATGCGGGATTGGAGTTTACGCCCCAAACACGAGGAACATGGACGATTGCGCATACCCCGCTTTTGATTCCCGAAAGTCATGAGATCTTTGTGTGTCCGCAAGGTTGTTTGCGTGGGGTTGTCTTGAGTGCCGCTGAAGCCCATGGGATGGATCGATTTTCCATGGTCACTGTAACGGAAGACGATTTATACAATGGTAAGATCGAAGAATTGTTCATCGACGGAGTCAGTGATATTGTGGAACATTTGGATCCCCAACCCCCTTTGGTGATGACGTTTACGAGTTGTGTGCATCATTTTGTGGCCATTGATTTGGATTTGGTCTTCAAAGAATTAAATCAACGGTTCCCAGATATCTGTTTTGTAGAAAATTATATGAACTGTACGATGCGCCATTCCAAGGTGCATTATGAATCGATGACGACTAAACAATTGTATGCGGGCTTACAGCCCACCAAACAGGATGGTTCCATCAATATCATTGGCAATTATTTTACCCTAGATCGAGATAGTGAGATCTTTCAAATCATCGGAGATGCGAAAGATTTGTGTCAGATGCGAACCTTTGATGAATATTTAGAAATGGCTGCTTCTTCATATAATATCTATAATGCACCCGTAGCGATTGAATGTGTGCAAGATTTAGAGAAACGATTGAACCAAAAACCCATCTATATGCCCTATTCATGGGATATCGAAGAAATCAAACAGGATGAAGCCAAGTTGATGGAGATCTTAGGCATTTATCCGGATCTTTCTCGCTATGAAAAAGATGCGCTTCGTGCTTTAGAAAAACTGCACGATGCGATCAAGGATATCGAAATTCAAATCGATATGAGTGCCACGCCGCGTCCTTTGAGTTTAGCCAAATTACTTTTAGAGCATGGATTCCATGTAACAACGGTCTATACCGATACCATTTTACCAGGAGAAGAAAAGGCTTTGGCTTGGCTTCAGGAACATCATCCCGATCTTATGGTTTGTGCTTGTGTCGATTTTCGTTGTCGAACATGGCAGAAGAGTACTACACCAGTTTTAGCCATTGGTCAAAAGGCAGCCTACTATAGTGGTACAGACCATTTTGTGAATATGATCGTCAATGATGGGATGTATGGATTTGTAGCTATTCGCAAGCTATGTGAAAAAATGTTGGATGCCTATATTTATCCAAAAGAAACCCAACGCATCTTGGATGTGAAAGCTAGAGGGTGTGTACTATGAGAAAGGTATTTCGTGATGTGTGCAATTATGCAGCCGATCTAGCCGGAATCAATTCGGCTTTATATGAATTGGGTGGCTTGTTGATCATGCATGATGCATCGGGATGTAACTCCACCTATGCGACCCATGATGAACCACGATGGACCCAAATGCCTAGTTTGATTTATATCAGTGCGTTGGAAGAGTATGATGCGATTCTTGGTAATGATGATAAGTTGATTGAAAATGTTGTAGAAGCCGCTAAGGAAACCCAGCCAAACTTTATTTGTTTATTTGGTTCGCCCATCGCGTTGGTAATGGGAACCGATTTCAAGGGCATTGCCCATGTGGTCGAACAAGAAACAGGGATTCCGACTTTTGGTTTTAAGACTTCGGGGATGTATTCGTATATTCAAGGCGCTCGACAAGCGTATCAGATGTTGGCGGAAAATTTTGTCAAAGACACAAAGAAGGAGAAGAGTTCTTCGATTCGAATCAATCTGATGGGTATGACACCACTGGATTTTGGATATTCCGGCAATAAAGAAGCCATCGATGCGTGGGCACAAGAAAATAATTTTTCAATCGTGGCCAATTGGTCGATGGGAACAAGTTTGGAACAGATTGAAAAGAGTTCTATGTCCGATGTGAATGTAGTCGTTTCTTCTTGTGGATTGGATGCAGCCAAAGTACTAGAGGAAAAATTTCATATCCCCTATGTCGTTGGTGTACCCGTTGGTTCATGTGCAAAGACATTGGCAGAAAATGTTCGCTTATCGGCACACGATCATCAAAATCGAGAAATGTATCAATCTGGTTCTCATGATTCCCATATCGTTTTGATTGGGGAACCCGTCATGGCCCAAAGTATGCGTTTGGCCTTAGACGATGAGGTGCAGATCATTTGTCCAACCGAGATTGATTGGCATCTACAAGAAGGAGATCTTTATTCGCATGAAGAGGAAGATATGCGTAAGAAACTGAATGAAGCAGATATCGTCATTGCCGATCCCATCTATCGACGTTTGGTTTCTAAGGATATTCATTTTATTGATTGTCCGCATTGGGCTTGTTCTGGACGTTTGTTTAAAGATCAGATGCCGGTACTCATTGGAGATGGCTTTGAGACGATGATCCGTCCATTGTCTTTTTAACAGGTTGTTAACCAGTTGTTTAGATACGCGATAAAACAGTTGGCTTCATTGGATACTGTGGTGTCTTTGTTTTTCACGAGATAGACTTCTTTTTGACAATTGGGATCCTCAAATTCCCGAATCACCCTATTAGCTGTTCGTTGTTTTTGGGCTAAAAAAGTAAGCGAGATGCCAATGCCTGCGTTGGTTTGGGCAAATTCATGGATCAAGGTTTCTGAGGTTGTTTCTAATAAGACATTCACATGGACGCCTTCTTTTAGAAAGCGACTGATATTGGTGGGATACACCGAATAGGATCGACCGCGTAGTGCAAGCGGGATCCCATCGAGATCCGTATATTGAATGGTTTTTTTAGAAGCCAATGGATGTTTTCGATTGATGATCGTACAGTGTTTCCATGCGAAACAATAATGCGCTTCATAGGCGGAAAAATCGATAGGAGCTGGCAAAAAGGCAAGTTCTACCGTATTGGATCCTAATAATTCATGGATCTGGGTTTCTGGTAATTCAATCAAATTTAATTTGATGTAGGGATATTCGATATAAAATTGACGAATGAAATCATAATGTAGATAGTCCAATACGCCATACGTAGTAGGAATGGTTAGGACAATGCTGTTGTTGGCATCAGCCAATGAAAAATCCGATTGAATGTTGTCCAATTCATTGATGATGATGTGGGCATGTTTCGCTAATTGATCGGCAGCATGGGTTGGGAGCAGACCTTCATGGGTGCGTGTAAATAATGTGACATCCAATTCCATTTCGATTCGTTTGATGGTTTTGCTGAGGGCTTGGGAAGTGATATATAAGCTTTGGGCTGCTTTTTTGATGCTGTGAGATGCATATACGGCAAGAAAGTATTTTAATTCGGTAGTTGTCAAAATGATTCCTCCCATCTTTCTTTTGATTGTAGTCAATATGCATCAGTAAATCAACTTGTAGGTTGATATGTATCAACGATTCTTTGTTTGTATATTGGTTCATCATTGATTATAGTATGGACTATAAAGACAACGACGTCATTCCAAGGTGGAATGGCGTTTTTCTTTTTGGAGGTTGATGACAATGTATCCTAACTTTAAAGCAGCGGCGGTACAAGCTGCACCTGTATTTCTTGATGCCGAGGCAACGGCGGATAAAGCCGTAGTGTTGATTGAAGAAGCGGCCCGTCATGGGGCTCGTTTGATTGGTTTTCCAGAAGGTTTTATTCCGGGGTATCCTTGGTGGGTATGGCTTACCGATCCAGGAACGGGTTCGGCGCTCCAACAACGTCTTTTTGGGAATGCGGTGGAGATTCCCGGTTCGATCGTGCAAAAGATCAGTAAAGCGGCGCGTAAAAACAATATCTATGTTTGTATCTCGGTTTCTGAAAAAGAAGGGGGATCTTTATATCTTACCCAGCTTTGGTTTGATCCTTGTGGCAATTTGATGGGAAAACATCGCAAGATGAAACCATCGGGTGGTGAACGATTGATTTGGGGTGAAGGAGAAGCCAGCATGATGCCTGTCTTTGATACCGAAATTGGCCGATTGGGTGGCTTACAATGTTGGGAACATTGGATTCCTTTGAATATTCAAGCCATGAATGCCAAAAATGAACAAGTTCATGTGGCTTCTTGGCCTTGTTTTGTACCGGGCGATGAAGCATTGGTTTCACAAGATCCCAATGAAGTCTCCGCGCGATTTTATGCCTTAGCTACCCAGTCTTTTGTGATCAGTGCGACCCAGATCCATACCCAGGAAATTTATGAAAAGATGGGACAATTGCATCCCTATGAAGCATTTGTAGAGTATGGGGGAGGAGATGCTTGTATCATTGCACCCAATGGTAAGATCTTGACGGAAAAATTGCCAAAAGATGCGGAAGGTATTGTATATGCGGATATTGATCTTGAAAAAATTGTGGATTGTAAGTATCAAATTGATCCGGCAGGGCATTATTCCAATAAGACTCTTTCCATGGTCGTGGATCAAACGCCCAGTCCGGTCGTGACATTTACCGGAAATCCCAAAGACTATGGGATGAAATACGATGATCTGCAGAAAGAGGAATGAGTGATGAAAGATGTGATCAATCTGGCCGTCGTCAACTTTACTTGTGTTTGGGGGAATAAAGCTGCAAATCTTCATAGAATCAAAGAATATACGATAGCGGCGGGCAAACGAGGTATGGATATGATTGTTTTTCCCGAAACAGCCTTAACGGGGTATGATAATGATCTAGACCATCAGGGACAAGAGAAAATGCATTGTCAATTGGCAGAAACGATTCCGGGTGATTCCACGGAAAAGATGACGAAGGTAGCGAAAAAATATGGGATGTATGTCGTATTTGGGATGCCTGAATGCAAGGATGGCAAGGTCTATAATTCAGCGGCCATTATTGAGCCTTCTGGCAAGATTTATTCGTATCGCAAGATCCATCTTCCATTTGATGAAAAGGAATGGGCCGTCAATGGGAATCAACCGGTTTTGATACAGACACCCTTTGGCCCGGTTGGTGTATCGATTTGTTACGACACTTATTGTTTTCCTGAATTGATTCGATATTATACAGCCAAGGGAGCCCGATTGTGTTTGAATGTGACGGCTTGTCCAGATGTGCCTTGTACAGCTGGAGCTGCCAAACTGACGATACCCGCTTATGCATATATCAATTATGTCTTTATCGCATCCGCCAACTTATGTGGCTATGATAAACGGAGCCGATTTATTGGCGGTAGTTCCGTGGTTGGGCCGGCCTATACAAAAGGAGGTGCCATTTCTTATATAGGTAAGACATTTGGGCAAGCGGGTTCGGATACACCCGGTATGATGTGTGGATCGATTGATTTATCGTTGGCCGATCAATATACGGATATTCCCATTTTTAGAAAAGATGCAAAGGGTCAATGCGATTGGCGCAATGATTTATATGCAGACTTATATAAAAAATGCCAGTAATCTGGCATTTTTTAGTGTTTAGCTTTTTCGGCATCGCGCCAATTGTCTTGATATCCACTCAATAGATCCACAAATCGTTTGGCCGTTAGATGCGGACGGGTGATAGCGGAACCAACGACGACACTGTGGGCACCTAAGAAAATACATTTCATCGCATCTTCTGGGGTATAGATATGACCTTCCATCATGACATAGGCTTCGTCTTTGAAATCACGGCACATGCGAGCAAATTCACGCATATTGGGTTCTTCAATACTGGCTGTTTCTTTGGTGTAGCCATATAAAGTTGGTGCAACAATGTCGGCCCCATGTTCGATCGCATGCAAGGCTTCTTCATAATTGGATACATCCGCAAAGAAGATCGCTTCGGGAATTTCTTTTTTGGCTTGATCTAATAGATCCCAGGCAATGGTGCCTTCATGGGTTCTTTGTTTGGTGCAATCCAAAGCGATGATTTCAGCTCCGGCTTCCCAAATGGCTTTGACTTCTTTCATCGTTGGCGTAATAAAGACATCGGTATCGTCATGCCAAACTTTCCATAGACCGATAACAGGTAAATCTACATGGGCTTTGATGTCTTTGATTTGTTTGGGTGAATTGGCGCGTAAGCCAACGGCTCCAGCCCATGCGGCTGCTTGGGCCATCTTGATGTGCATGGTATCGGTATAGATGGGGTCGTCTTTCTGGGTTTGACACGATACGATCAAACCGCCTTTCATACTTTCGAGAATTGCTTTTTTTCTTGGATCATTTGTTTTCATAGTTGTTTCCTTTCTGACAAATTGTAAATGGTTTATATTTTGGACCATTATCCACAAAGATAGTGTCGAAATCATCAATATAGGCCCAGGTGCAATGGGTCTTGACTTCAAATTTGGAGGCATCCGCCAATAAGTCACATTGGGTACTTTGTTTCAAGATGGCTTTTTTAAAAGTCGCTAATTCGGTATTGGCGGTATAAATTTCTTTGGTTTTTAGATCGATGCCATTCGCACTAAGAAAGGAATGATCAAAATGAAAGTGGGAGACCATTTCTAAAGTGGTCGATCCTAAGGCGGTATCTAAGCGACGATCGTATTGACCACCAAGTAGAAAGACTTGGCCTTGAAAAGTCAATGGCAATTGATGAATCAAATAGGTCGATGATGTCACCAATAAGATATCTTTATCGGCGATGTGTTCGACCATATAGGAAGTGGTTGTACCACTATCGATATAGATACATTGATTTTCTTTGATGGTTTTAGCGGCTTGGGCGCAGATGCACTGCTTTTCTTTAACATGAATATGTGCTTTCTTTTCCGTGGCAATTTCTTGATAGACTCGATTGGCACTGGCACCGCCACGTTCGCGAACCAAGAGGCCTTGTTGCTCCAATTCAATCAGATCACGGACGATGGATGAGCGGGAAGCATGAAGCTGATCCATCAATTCTTTGACAGATACAAAAGATTGATTACGGACCATTTCTAAGATCCGGGTTTGTCGTTCTTTGGTGATCATATTAGCCTCCAATCTGGACAAAATCCGATGCATAGATGGATAAAGTTGCTTCATCCATCATGTCAAGATTTTCATATTTATAAGGTTTGTTTAATTGATGCCATTTTTTCTTTCCCATCGAATGATAGGGAAGCAAATGAACAGCTTGCACCTGATGGGCTTTCGCATAGGTAATTATGTCCTGTAATATATCATCATTAAAACCAGGAATGACAGGCACACGCACGATGATATCTTTGGCACGGGTTTGAGCCAATCGTTCAAAATTAGAGAGAATGCGATCTAGATTGGCACCGGTATAAGCTTTCATCTTATTCTTATCGAGATGTTTGATGTCAAATAAAAATAAATCAACATAGGAAGAAGCTTTTTCAAGCAGATCCCATGAATAGTGACCCGTGGTTTCCATCGCCATGTGCAATTGTTTCTCTTTGGCTTGTTTCAATAATTCATAGACTTCTTCCCATTGATACAAGGGTTCTCCACCCGAAAGAGTCATGCCACCATGGGATTCTTCATAATAGTCTTGATCTTTTAAGACTTCCTCTAAAATTTCATCAATAGTCATGTCTTTGCCATTCATCGATAAAGCTTGCGGAATGCAGGTATCGATACAGATTTGACAATAGGTACATTTCTCTTTATCCCATGTCCATTGGTCTTGAATCGAAATGGCCTGTTGTGAACAATGTTTCTCGCATTGATGACACAATACACATTTGGTTTCATCATGCATTAGGACCGGTTGTACCGTCCAAGTTTCTGGATTGGCACACCAAGGACAATGGAGACTGCAACCTTTTAAGAAGACGGTGGTGCGGATGCCCGGTCCATCATGGGTCGCAAAGCGTTCAATATTAGAAACTTTCATATAAGGTCCTCGATAATAATTCGTCTTGTACGTCTTTGCCTAAGTTCACAAAGATAGCACTATAACCAGCAACCCGAACAATTAGATCGGGATACTTTTCAGGATGTGTTTGCGCATCTTCCAAGGTACCATGATCCACGACGGTCACCATCAATTGGCATCCCCCTTTTTTGAAGTACGTACGCCATAACGCTTTAATCTTATCGGCGTCTTTATGCATCATCTTTGGGGTGAATTTGATGTTTTGAACACTGCCACCATGATATTTGGCATCAAACAAAGACAACGAATTCAATACGGCTGTAGGTCCAGATTTGGCGGCGCCACCTTGCGGATTATTGGCTGGATTCATATAGACACCAGCTTTTCGACCATCCAGGCTAGCGGCGGTTTGATGACCCCAATCGGTGTTCGTCTGATTGTTGGAAATAACAATCAAATAATAACCCAGTCCGGCTTGGATTCCACGATTACGAATGCCTTTGGCGACGTATTCATAGAGATCATTGGCCATTTCATCCACATCTTTTATATCGTTACCATATTTTGGCAAGTTGACCAACTCTTTACGAAGAGATTCTTCGCCTTCAAAATTATGTAAAGCTGCTTCATTCAATTGATCAATCGTATATTTCTTTTGATCATAGACCAAAGTTTTAATGGCATAGAGAGCATCACTGGTATTGATGTTACCGTAGGTTTCGTTGGTGCCACCTAAGATTTCCACTCCACCATCTAAGAGGGCTTTACGTCGCTGAATACAGTCATCCATCAAAATCGAAGGAAATAAGAATGAAACTTCTTGATTCATGATGGTGTAACTGTGGACTTGGGCTTCGATGCTTAGATCAAAATAATAGTCTAAGAGTTTTTTGTATTGATCATAAAAGGCATCAAAGGTCTTGAGTTCATGAATGGGTTTTAAAGCCAGGGGTCCGGCTTTGTATGTGTGGTCCATCGGATCGATACCTTGATTCATGCTGATTTGAAGGATCTTCAATAAATTCAATAACGTATTGGGTGTACCGACACTTTTGCCTTGAATCACATATTCGCCACAACCAAATGGAACATATTGTTCGGCAATGGTTTCATCTAAACGCATCGCAAAAGCAACGGCAGGCACATTGATTTCATCATTGTATAAAGTGGGATAGGTAGCACCATCGGCAATGCAGTCATAGGCCATATCCAAGATGTCTTGTGGGGTATTCTTATCAAAACGCAAAGTAAATTGCGGTTCCACATAGCGCGTGTTTCTACAAACTTCCAAACAAAGACGAGTAAAGGTATCACAAGCTTTTACGTTTTTGCGACCCTTACCACCGACAATGATGCGGCCATTGACCGTAGTTCGACGATTTTCAATCAATGTCCATAACGAATGCATGTCTTCATAGGCTTCTTGCCAAGTGATGGTGCCATTATCTAGATCTTGTTGTAGGAAAGGACCTAAAACAATGTCTAAGCGACCGTAGTTGATACAACCAGCACAGAGGGCATACAACCAGAAAAGCTGTAAGGCTTGATGGAAGGTCTTTGGTTTATGATCTTTGATGTAGATCAAATCGTTGATCATACGCTTTTGATCTTTGACTTTGGATCGTTTCACTTTTTCGATTTGATCATCGATCACGGCTTCGAATAGATGCAAAGCGCCTTTGGAAGCTTCAATAAACGCATTGGGTTCTTGTTTGTCTAGTTCTTCAAAAAGACCAGGAAGGCCTAAGTTGACTAGTTTTTCATAGTTCAGCATCATCCCGGATAAACGAGCCGTAGCCATGAATGGATAGGTACAATCAATAAACCGGCCGGTCGTAGTGTCATTTAAGATGTCTTGGCAATAGATGGTCTTGACATCGTGTTCTTGCCAGAAATCATAGAGTTGATCGACGATAGTTTTATCTTGTTCAGTTTGTAGTTGGGCTTTGAATGCTTTCAGTTTATGGAAGACACAATAATGACCAACACCACCTAAACTGGTGACCGAACCAAAGCCAATCGGTAAAAAATCCAACCGACCGGCAATGCGATCATCGGGTTCGATTGAACGGAATAAGCGCGGATAGATGACTTTTAAACAAGCCAATTCACGATGGGCTTTGTCATTATGTAGATGGGTTTTGTATGCGTTGGTATAGGCAATCATGATGTTGAGTTGTTCTTCGATGGATTTTTCACTAGGGATCTTACGAGAAACTTCGACATTTTGTTCGCCATCAATATTGATATGGGACATAGGGTTACCTCCTTGCACGTTCATTATAAGCCAAAAACGTCCAAAAACAACCACAAATATGTAAAATGTTTGTGCTACAATACAACTATGGAAAAAGTAAAAAAAGTCTTATTAAGTCGAATGATGGTCATGTTGTATGTGATCGTTTTTGAAATTTTGATTCTAGTTTGGTTGTTTAGTTTGTTCCCAGCGGTTACTGGCTATATCTCGATTGGTTTGCGAGTATTATCCGTTTTGGTTGTTTTGGCAATCATCCGTAATAGTCGTCATTTATCGAGTGATTTGATGTGGATCATCTTGATCCTGTTATTTCCAGTGGGTGGTACAGCACTCTATTTATTTTTGATCTTGAATTTAGTTTCTTCACGTACGTTTAAAAGTATTCGCAAAGAAGAAAAGAAGACAGAGCGTTATGCCTACCAAGATCCTCAAGTCTTTCAAGAACTGGTAAACAGTGAGCCTTCGTTAGCGAGTTTGTTTCGATTTATTCCCAATGAAGGATTTAGTTTTTATAAAAACACGCAAACCAATTATTATCCTCTAGGCGAATTGGGCTTTCCGCATATGTTGGCCGATATGAAACAAGCCAAAAAGTATATCTTTATGGAATATTTCATCATAGAGCCAGGTCGTATGTGGAATCAGATGTTGGAAATATTGGAAGAAAAGGTCAAAGAAGGTGTGGAAGTCCGGGTCATGTATGATGATATGGGTTCCATGAATACCTTACCGTTTGATTATGTGAAGGAATTGGAAGCTAAGGGTATCAAGGCGACTTCTTTCAATCGCATCAATCCGGCTTTGAATATTGTCATGAATCATCGAGATCATCGGAAGATCATGGTCATCGATGGAGTGATTGGTTATTCGGGTGGTATCAATTTAGCGGATGAGTACATCAATAAAAAGAAACGTTTTGGTCATTGGAAAGACAATGTGATTAGGTTGGAAGGACCTGCCGTATGGGGCTATTTGAAGATCTTTTTGACCAATTGGAATGCCTTGCGTCATGAAGATAGTGACTATACGCTCTTTCAAGTCGAAGGTCATGAAATGCCATCTTCTGGATTTGTGGCGCCTTATGCGGAAACGCCTTTGGATGATGAATTGACATCTCAATGTATTTATGAAGATATCTTAAATTCAGCAACCCGGTATGTTTATATCATGACTCCGTATTTGATCATTGATTCAAGCATGGTCAATACGTTGATCCATACAGCGAAAAAAGGGGTCGATGTACGTTTGATCTTACCGGGTGTACCCGATAAAAAAGTAATTTGGGACATTGGACGAAGTTTTTATAAACAATTGATGGATGGTGGCGTTAAGATCTATCAGTATCGTCCCGGCTTTGTTCATTCGAAAGTGTTTGTATCGGATGATCGCATTGCCACGGTTGGTACGATCAATTTGGATTATCGGAGTTTATATCTGCATTTTGAGAATGGTACGTTATTGTTTAAGAATGAAGCGGTCCAAGAAGTCGTACAAGATATGCAGATGACCTTGAAAGCTTGTGATCAAATGCATAAAGAAAATATTAAATTGGGGGTCTTCCGTAATTTCATCTTATCGATCTTGCGGATTTTTGCCCCGATGTTGTAAGGAGAGTTATGAAAGTACAACGATTTATTCATCAATCGACACACAGTCCCTTGGTGGTCTTACCCACTTTTGAACAAGAAGGGAGAAAAGTATTTGAACGTGTTCAAACACAAACGGATCATCCATTTCAGATATTAGAAATTACGGATCTGGATTGGGACAACGATTGTAGTCCTTGGCCGGCCAAGGGGTTTGATGGCAAGGCAAAGGATCGAATCCAGGAAATTGATCAGATCTTACCAGGTTATGATCGAACCGAAACCTATTTGGCAGGATATTCCTTAGCTGGTCTGATGGCTTTGTATGCGACGTATCAAACGGATACCTATCGTAAGATCATGAGTGCTTCGGGATCGTTTTGGTTTGAAGGATGGCTGGACTTTGTGCAAGAGGCAACCATGAGACGAATACCAGATGCGATCTATTTTTCGTTGGGGGATCGGGAAGCAAAGACGCGTCATCCTTTGATGAAACAAGTCCAAGTGAATACGGAAGCGACGTATGAAAAGATGAAAGAACAAGGCATTCGAACCATCTTGGAATGGAATCCCGGCAATCATTTCAAGGATACGGATCAAAGAACGGCGAAGGGTATTTTGTGGTTGTTGGAGGGATGAAAAAACTCTATTTATTGACGGGTGCCAATGGGCATTTGGGACATACGATCCGCAACTATTTATCGGGTGATGTGCGCGAATGGATCCATCATAAAGATGATCGATGGCCAAATGCCTATGTGGGGGATGTATGTGATAAAAAAGCCTTAGAGCCTTTCTTTGATCGGGAAGGCTATGATGAAGTGGTCTTGATTCATTGTGCCGCAAAGATATCCATTGCCACCAAACCCGATCCCAGTGTGTGGGAAACCAATGTATGGGGTACCCAAAATGTATTGGAGCTTGCCAAAAAGCATCACATCACCAAGATGATTTATATTGGTTCGGTCCATGCCATACAAGAAAAAGCAGGCATCATGACAGAACCTTTGATTTTTGATTCCCATCTTGTGGTGGGACAATATGCCAAATCCAAGGCAGAAGCGATTCGGCGCGTATTGGCAAGTGATCTTCGCGTCGTCGTGTTATTGCCTTCGGGCATCATCGGTCCGGGGGATGTATTGGGACAGAATCATATGGTCCAAGTGATTCATCAAATGATGAAAAGAAAGTGGCCAATCACCGTTTCGGGTGGGTATGATTTTGTGGATGTGCGCGATGTGGCTTTGGCTGTCTTACAAGCGGAAAAAAAGGGAAGAGATCATGCCGTTTATATTGTGAATGGGCATGAAATATCGATGGCCGATTTGACGCGGTTTATCACGCATAAAGAACCCAAAGTCATATCGGCTAAATGGTTAGAAAGGATCGCGCCAATGATCGAGCATTTGTATCCAAATATGAGTCCCTATGCGTTTTATACGTTACAGTCTCCTTCGCAATTTAGTCATCAAAAGGCAACGGTTGACTTGGGATACCAGCCACGATCGTGGCAAGAAACCATTCAAGATATGGAGATGATAAAAGATGGATTTGATTGGTGATATGCATATGCATACGCTGGTGAGCGGACATGCGTATGGTACGATTCGCGAAATGGCGCAAGCCGCACAAGCAAAGGGTTTAAAAATGATCGGGATCACCGAACATGCCCCGGGCATACCGGGTACGGTGGATCCGTTTTACTATAACAATCTACAAGCTGTCCCTCGAGAATTATATGGGGTTCAAGTGTATCATGGCAGTGAGATCAATGTCTTAAAGGATGGGACCTTATCGTTGGCCCAATCGTATATTGATCATTTGGATTATGCGATCGTTGGGATCCATGTGCAATGTTATGAAAATGCTGGAAAAGAGCAGAATACATCCAATTTGATTGCGTGCATGAAAAATGAAAAGGTGAAGATCGTATCGCATCCGGATGATGATCATACGCCGTTGGATTATGAGCGATTGGTCAAAGCAGCGAAACAATATCATGTGGCTTTAGAGGTCAACAATAGTTCGTTAAAAAAGGTCGATCAGCGATGGAATTGTTTGGAAAACTATCAAACGATGCTTAGACTTTGTCAAAAAATCAGGGTGCCAGTAATTATTGATTCCGATGCGCATGATCCGAGTCAAGTTGGCGAATTGAATTTAGCCAAAGCGCTTGTGGAATCGGTCGGGTTTGATCCAAGTTTGGTCTTAAATACCAATCTAGAGAAGTTAAAGAGTTTTTTATTTTGATGAAAAGCTCTTTTTTTGTATACTATGGGTACTATGAAAACAATTGACGAAATCAAACAAGAATTGATGACAGATCCAAGAAATCAAGACTATACGCAACGGGATATTCCGCCCATCTTTCAAGCGGATCCCCAAGCGAAGATCTTGATCATTGGACAAGCACCAGGAAAAAAAGTAGAAGAATCTTTGATTCCTTTTCATGACAAGTCGGGGGAGAAATTGATGGCTTGGATGGGAATCGATGCGAACACGTTTTATTCCAAAGACATTGCGATCGTACCGATGGATTTTTATTATCCGGGAAAAGCGAAAACGGGGGATAAGCCACCGCGAAAGTTCATTGCGCAAGAATATCATGCATCGTTATTGGCATGTATGCCACAAATTCAATTGACGATCTTGATAGGGAATTATGCGATGAAATATTATTTGGGTCAAACCATGCAGAAAAATCTTACGGAGACGGTCAAAAATTATGCGTCGTATTTGCCGCGTTATTTTCCCATCGTGCATCCGAGTCCATTAAATTTTCGTTGGCAGAAAAAGAATCCTTGGTTTGAAGCAGAAGTTGTGCCCCATCTACAAAGGCAAGTTGCACAGATCTTGGGCTAGAAAAGGAAGGGTATGAAAAAAGATAGAAAAAATCGGATCATCTTTATATTGAGTGTTTTATTGATCGTATCCATTGGTTTTCCCATCATAAAAGAGCATTTTTTTCCCGAAAATAAGGCCGAGGTGTCCAGTCAAGCAGTGAAATTACGATTAGAAGATATGGGTGAATTGGCTACGCAAGAAGCTTATGTGACTTCGGTCAATACAATCGATAAGTCTCAGAAATTATTTGGGTCTTTCCAGATTCCGTTTACGCAAACCAAATATGTATATAGTTATGATTGTCAGGTAAAGGCAGGCTATGATTTTAGCAAGATCACGGTGCATGTAGATGATGCCAAAAAAACGGTGACTTTTCATTTACCGCCCTGCAAGATCTTAAGTACGGAGATCGATACGGATTCTTTAAAGGTGTATCATGAACAAGAAAGTGTGTTTACGCCGGTAAAATTAAAGGAAAGCAATGAAGCGTTACAAAAGATGAAAGAGGATGCGCAAACGCAGGCCATCCACAATGGCATCAAGAAGGCAGCCAAAGAAAATGCGCAAAAGATGTTGAAGGCATTGGTTGCACAAATGCTTCCAGAGGATGAATATACATATGCATTTCAATGATTTAAAATTGATCATCTTTGATGTCGATGGGACCTTATTGGATAGTGAAAGAATTTGGAAGGAAACCCTTGGCATCGTAGGTCGAACCTATCATATGCCCTATTTAGAAGAGCGTTTGTTTCATCGTTTGGTTGGAATCAGTGGGGAAGCGGAAGATCGCATCTATGATGAAATGTTGGATCCTGCCATTCGTGATCGATTTGTGTCCGATTGGCGACAGTTAGCCAATGCGACCATTGATGAAAAGGTTCCTGTCAAACCGGGTGCTTATGAATGGTTTGCGTGGGTCAAAGAACATGGTTTATGGTTGGGTGTGGCTACGAGTTCCCATCGAAAAGAGACCGAATATCGATTAAAAAAGGCAAAGCTATGGGATGACATCGATCATTTACTTTGTGGTAATGAGATCGAACATAAAAAACCACATCCAGAAATCTATCAGAAAATGTTGGAACACTTTCATCTAGAACCCGATCAAGCATTGGTCATTGAAGATTCATCGATTGGGGTAGAAGCGGCATATCGTGCCAATATTCCTGTGATCCATGTTGCCGATTTGATAGAACCAACGACACAAGATAAAGAAAGAGCATGGATGACCTGTAAAAATTTAAAGGAAGCCTTAGTTTATTTGGATACCGACTAAGGCTTTTTTGGTGTCTTTAAAATTGGACAAATCCTATGATAAGGTGTAGTTGGATAAGTGGGTGGTTCAAATGACAGCACGTAAAACAAAGGTATTCTATTATTTGGATGATTATTTTCATTTTGATAATTTGATCGATCGTTTGGATGTGTCAAAGGTAGATGTGTATTCTTTGTTGGGAAGCTATGGACAAATGAATGCTTTTAAAAAAGGGCTTTTTACTTCGTATGAAAACAAGAAAATAGAAGAAGATTTTTTTCAATGTGGTAGATACTATGATTTTGATCTTTCATCTTCTATTGAATCGTATTTTAAGCAGCATACAAAGGAAATATTTGAACAGATACAAGAAGAGGATGATGTTGTTTTTTTGATCGAAGATATCGATGCACAACTTCGTTTCTATGATCTGTTTCGTGAATATAAGAAACAGTTTCCTTATCATTTTCATGTTTGTGCTTTGGGCAATTATGATGTGCGTGAGGGCGTTACCGATGGCATGGCGCGTATTTTCCCCTATTATTTTGAAGTGGATTCCATCCATATATACAATGAAAAAGATTTAATAGAAGCAGGAAGTGGTGAAACAGATAGAAGGACGGCACGACAGCTTTTGATCGAACAGATGATGCAGGATGTCAATAGTATCCATTTTTCTCTTTATCATTCGGATTGGGACCATATCTGGTTTTATCAGGATGGATATAAGGAATATAAGGTGGATGTAACGGCGGCATGTAATGCGGTAAAGGAGCATCATGATTTGCATGAAGTGATTCCACGATGGGAGCAACCGGATCCATGTTGTGATCGATTCAGAAAATTACGAAGAGCATATGTACATAAACATCGGTTACGGGGATGGGCCAAAGAGAAGGAATGTACGCATCGACAGATTTGTACAGGGCCATGTCCATATTGTGAACAAATGGCTTATGCATTGGTGGATCGAAATCCCGAGGAACAACCACAAAGGGCACCGAATCCCTATGCCCGCATCACAGGAATCATGCGTTTTCGTGAAGATATCGATGGACCCGGCATTCGATCTTTGGTGCTCTTTGATCGATGTGAGATGCATTGTGCTTATTGTTTGAACAAGGCAACAGTCAATATCTTGCCGGTTACTGAAATGATCAGTGTCAAAGAATTAACGGATCATTTAAAAAAAGATCGTGTCTATCAGGATGTTAGTGGTGGTGGTATTACGTTTGGTGGGGGTGAACCTCTTTTGGAAGCTAATTTTATCAAGGCTGTCCATACGATGTATCCACATTGGGATATTGGGATTGAAACCTCTTTCCATGTAAAAACCGAAGCCGTTGCACTCTTGTTGCCATTTGTATCCTTTTGGTATGTCGACATCAAAGATATGAATCCCGATATCTACTTGGCGTATACGGGTATGACAAATTCATTAGTGATTCGTAATCTTAAATTCGTAGTAGCACAAGGGTATCAAGATCGCTTGGTGGTCCGTGTCCCACATATTCCAAACTATAATACAGCTGAAGATGTGAATCGTTCTAAGCAGATGTTGTTGAAAATGGGCATTACCCATATCGATGAATTTGACTATAAAGTTGTATTGTCCTAATTTGTATGTTACAATACGAGCATAGATTTCTTCAGGGCGGGGTGTGATTCCCCACCGGCGGTATAGTCCGCGAGCGCAAGCATGAACCGGTGTAATTCCGGTACCGACGGTATTTGTGAAAACATGAGTCCGGATGAGAGAAGAATTTTTTTTAGTATTCGTCCCGGAGAAGGTAGATCTTCGGGCTTTTTTGTTGGCCCGAAAGTAGGAGGACAACATGAAGAAAACACAAATCTACAAATTCACTTTGATCGCCTTATTGAGTGCTTTGGCCGCCATCTTGATGGCATTTACATTTCCTTTGCCTTTGGCACCGACATTTTTAACCTTTGACATTTCGGAATTGCCAGCCTTGTTTGCCGGGTTCTTTTTAGGACCAGGCGCGGGATGCCTTGTCGTCTTGATCAAAAATCTTTTGCATCTTATGATCAATGGCACCACGACGGCTTTTGTGGGCGAGGCCATGAACATCGTGGGATCGATTGGTTTTGTCTTACCAGCGGCTTTGATCTATCGTAAGATCCATACTAAGAAAGGCGCTATCCTTGCCTTGACGATTTCCACGATAGGGGTCAGTATCTTAGCTATTTTCTTAAATGGATGGGTGGCCTTTCCTATGTATATGAAGATGTTTGGTCTTTCGATGGATACGATTGTTTCCATGGGATCGATGACCAATCCTTTGGTGCATAATTATTGGAGCTTGATGATCTTGGGCATTTTGCCATTCAATTTGATCAAACATGGAGTGACCTCTTTCTGTACGTATCTGTTGTATAAAAAAGTCGGAAATGTGTTGCGTACCATGATTGGCATGGAGCCAGATCCTACGTTTTTGGAGCGAAAGCATGCCTAAGTTTGAATGGGCTTTGCCACCTGCACCGATTCCAAAAGAGAAGATCGTACAAGAACAAGAAGCGGATGTGATCGTTTTGGGTGCAGGGCATGCGGGTACATGTGCGGCACGATCTGCAGCGGAAGCCGGTGCTTCTGTTATTGTGGTGGAGCAACAAAAGGATGTATCCCAATGGATCTTAGGCATTGGCGAGTGGGGCTATATGAATTCTCAATGGCAAAAGGAACAAGGTGTACCGGAAGTCGATATTGATACATTTGTGAAAGATTGGCAATTGCGTACAAATAATCGTTCCAATGTGGCTTTGATTCGTCGATATGCCCAACATTGTGGGGAAACGTTTGATTGGTTGATCGAGCCTTTGAGCGAAGCTGAAAGAAGGAGCATTCATCCCATGATGACACCGCCATCGAAACATATGCCCCTTGCACAAGATCATCTTCGTTCTTGGACGGGTACACCACATTTCAGCATGGCTTTGATGCGCAAAGTGATGAAGGAAAATCAACAGATTGCGAAAGAACAAGGGGCTCAGTTTTTGTTTGAAACCAAGGCTTTGCAGCTGGAAAAAACCAATCATCGTGTGTGTGCGGTCTTATGTGAAACAGCCAATCATACTTACATTCGTCTTAAGGCCAAAAAAGGCATTCTGTTAAGTGCGGGGGATTATAGTAAGAACCGCCAAATGTGCGAAGATCTGTTGACGGAAATGGCGGATCTTGTGGATGAGGGAGATTTTTGTGGGCATGGCTGGAATGGGGATGGCATCCGTATGGGCGTCTGGGCCGGTGGTCGTTTGGAGCCTCGTTCGCATGCCGGTATGGGTGGAAATTATTCCTTTCCTGGCTTTGATACGATTGGTTCGACAGCGACGTTGCGTTTGAATACCCATGGACAACGCTATTCCAATGAAGGATTTGGCACCCATGTATTAGCGGCCATTCCCGGTGCAAAACAGCCCAATGGCTTGTTGTGGAGCCTCTTTGATTCGAATATCTTGGCGGCAACAACCTATCAGGCAGCCTGTCATGCTTCGTTTGATTATACCGATTCGAATCGGGTCCAGGATCTGGTGGATCTGATGGGTCGAGCGCAACAACACAAAGGAGAGATGATCTTCCATACGGATGTGGCTGGGGATATACGGCCGTTTGCGTGTGCCGATACAATCGAGGACTTGGCAGCTACGATATATCCACAAATTGAAGATCAACAACATATGATCCAGGCCGTAGCGCGTTATGATCAATTGTGTGCGTTGGGTAAAGATGAAGATTTTGGCAAGGAAGCCTTTTTGATGCATCCCATCCAAAAACCACCTTTTTATGCGAGTGGACAATATAAAGATTCACATCGGCCCTTTGGACAATCCATGAAATTATTGGTGACGGTCAGTGGTCTTTTGACGGATGCGTATCAAAATGTATTGGATGAAAATTTTGAACCCATTCCTGGTTTGTATGCATCGGGAAATTGTTGCGGTGGTCGATTTGGCTTGCAGTATACAACTTCGATTCCGGGACAGAGCATCAGTATGGCCCAGACGTTAGGTCGTTTGGCAGGGATCGATATGGCTAAGCTTGTGATATAGCGATGGTAGTAGTACTCTTAAAGTAAAGGTGTAGGAGGAATACCATGGCAATACATGTAATTGAAGAAGCCAATCGGTGTCTGCAATGTAAGGTACCTAGATGTCAGCAGGGATGTCCGATTCATACAAACGTTCCCCAGATGATTCGTTTGTTTAAAGAGAGTCAGGTTGAAGAAGCCGCGCAAATGTTATTTGAGAATAATCCTTTATCGGTTGTTTGTTCGTTGGTTTGTGACCATGCCTCACAATGTGAAGGGCATTGTGTGCGTGGCCTCAAAGGGGAGCCCGTTCATATTTCATCGATTGAAAATTATATTTCGGATTCAGCGTTGGAGCGGGTCCAGATTCCTAAAAAAGCGGATAATGGCATGAAGGCAGCGGTCATTGGCGCAGGACCAGCCGGCATCACGATATCCATGATCTTAGCATCTCGTGGATATAAGGTCACTTTATTTGAAAGTCGGGATAAGATTGGTGGCATCATGCGCTATGGCATTCCTGAATTTCGTTTGCCACATAGTATCTTGGATCGTATTGCGCTTAAGATGAAAGAATTGGGAATTTTATATCGACCGAATTTTTCCATTGGCGGCAATGTGACCTTGACCGATCTTTTCAAGGATGGCTATAAGTCCATCTTCATTGGTACGGGTGCTTGGCGACCAAGACGCATGATGATTCCAGGCGAAACATTTGGAAATGTACACTATGGCATCAATTATTTGAACAATCCCGATTCGGTGGATTTGGGTCGTTCCACGGCTATTTTTGGGGCAGGGAATTCTGCCATGGATGTAGCGCGAACAGCCGTTCGAAAAGGCTGTCGGGATGTGACAGTTTATGTGCGTCGTAACAAGGTGGCAGCCAATCAGGATGAATATGAATTGGCTAAGATTGATGGGGTGAAGTTTGCCTTCAATAAAATTGCGATTGAAATCAAAGATGAAGGACCGGTCATTTGCGATACGAAGGTCACAGAAGATGGGAAAGTGGAAATTTTAAGAGAAACAGCTCAATTAGTGCCAACCGATTCGGTGGTCATTGCGGTTTCACAAGTGCCAAGACATCGCATCGTGGACAACAATAAAGATTTGAAACTCAATGAACGAGGCAATTTGGCCGTGGATGAAGAAGGCGAAACGACAATGTCCGGTGTCTTTGCGTCGGGTGATGTAGTAACCGGAGCCAAAACGGTCGTCCATGCGGTGGAAGATGCGAAAAAGATTGCGGATGAAATGGACCATTATATGCAAGGTCTTGATCAATAGGCAAAGATAGGGCAGTTTGGACTGCCTTTTTTAGATAGAAGTGGGCTAAAAAGTATGGTATCATCAAAGTAGAGGTTGGAATAAAGCGATGAAATACGAGGAAACAGGATTTCAAGGGGTCGACCACCAGTTTTGCGTATTTGAGATGAAACCGTGGTTGCGAAAAGCAGTGAATAATTTTCCAGGTAGTGAGGATGCAACGCATATTCTGACGTATGGCTATATTGATCATGATGCAGGTGTTAGTTTAGAGGTTTTGGCTTGTGTCCAAGAAAAGGATCCGAAAATCAAATTATGTGATGGCAATGATGCGATATCTGTCAAGATCCGCATTGGACAAGTTATGGATGATGAATTTTATATTTTAGATGAAGATGATGATTTGAATGATCGTTTCCAAACCAAAATTGATGCATTAAAACAATACGAGGCGACAGATGCGATAAAAAAAGCGCGTACATTTCCCTTTGTACGGCCATATCAAAATATTGAATATCCGGATGATATTCAGATCCTATTGTATCGTGAGAATTTGGCACCCGAAATGGTCTGGGTGCGCATGGAAGATGTGACTGATCATTATATCGAAGCAAAACTTTTGAGTGATCCGTATGATCCAAATTTTGGAGTGCATGCGGGAGATATGTTGAAGGTCTATGCGAATCAGCCACAAAATCAGCCGGTGTATTGTTATAGTGATGTCAGTGAAAAGTCGCTTTCTTGAACCAACGAACAGAAGAGGCTGTTATGAAACATACAAAAAAACTAGAGGATGCCTGTAAACGGCGGCCGGTCACGAATAAATGGTATCAACAATATCTTTCAATCGTTGATGATTTTTCACATGCAGATGGACAAAGTGCCATTGATTTAATGAGCTTATCATCTATTGTTGGTACGAATGGACAGGTAGAAAAAGAATTAAAAGAACAAATCCAAACAATGACGCAAGTGGTTTATCATTTAGTCGATGATCAATTGAATGGGAATGTTATTAACTACGACAAATTAGAGGAATTAGAGAATCTATAAGAAGCGTGTTCACGCTTCTTTTTTCGTCATGATCATACTATGAAAGCACTACCTGGATTCGAAACTTCATTTCAATGATGAAATGGAGTTTCTTTTTTTTAGATTTTGAATAAAAAAATAATCTTAGTCGTGCTTTTTACTGTATGTTTTTCATTATAAAATAAGCCCCAATCGTTGGATTGGGGTTAGTTCTTTTTTATTTCTTTACTGATCAGTACACACAACAGGATGGTGATCAACATATCTGGGAAGGTATTTCCTAGAATGAAGTCGATATGCATCAAACAGCGGTAGAGAATGAAACCAATGATCCAGATGATCATATTTAGTTTATGGTTGGTTTGATGTTTCAATAGGAAATGGTCTGCAATTTGGATGGCAATCATGGGGGCAAAAACCGAGCCAATGAAATACAAGAAATTGGTGATATCATCCATTGGAAAGAGGATGGCACCAATGACACCTATGATGGTCACTATGATCGCAATCTTAGAGCCATTCCAATCATCCTTGATGGCTTGGGTGGAAATACCAGCCGAATAAGCATCCAAAAACGTGGTGGTTACGGTGGATAAGACAATGATCAAAAGGCCAATGACACCAAATCCGGCTTTTAAAAGAATTTGGGCAATATCACTTTGTTGGGTATAAATGGCAGCGCCCATCCCAATCATATACATCCAACAAGAGGTCAATCCATAGGCAATGCTGCTTATAGCCGTTGCTTGTACTGGATTTTTGGCTTCTTTGGTGTAATCACTAATTAAAGGTAGCCAAGAAAGGGGCATAGCGACGGATAATTCAACAGCAGCTCCAAAGGATAAGGTACTATTTGTTTGAATCGTAGTTCCGGTATTCTTGAAAATTGTAAAGCTCAATACAATCGTCAGGATGAATAAGGCCATCATGGTGATGGTATTGACTTTACCTAAATTGGTGATGCCGAGGAATAACCAAACAATGATCAGGGCACCAATCAGGATGGCCCAAAACCATTGACCGGTCGCAAAAATGCCATTGGCAGCTAAGGCTCCATCATAGATCATGATGGCGGTCCAACCCACCAATTGAATGACATTTAAACCGGCAAAGAAATCACCGCCTTTGTCGCCAAAGGATACTTTGACACTTTCCATGGCACTTTTTCGCATCGTACCACCAATGGTACCGGATAAGAACAATAAAACACAACCAATCACATGACCAATGATAATCGCTAATAAACCTTTGCCAAATCCAAGAGGAGCAAAGTAGGTACCGGTTAGAATTTCGGCTAGAGAAATGGCAGCTCCAAACCAGATCAATCCATTCTCAAAAGTACTGGTTTGTTTCATTGGGCAAATTCCCCCTGCAAGTCAAACATATGATTCATTGGTCCTTGGCCTTTGCCTAGATCCAACATTGCGGCTAAAGCTTTGGATAAGTAATCTTTGGCGCGTTGAACGGATGTTTCTAGATCATAGCCTTTGGCTAGATTGGAAGCAATGGCACTGGATAAAGTACATCCAGTACCATGGGTATTGGGATTATCAATACGTTTACCATAAAACCAATGGACTTGTCCTTTTTCGACTAGGACATCATTGGCATCATTGATTTGATGACCACCTTTACATAAGCAAGCACAACCATAGGTGGATTCAATGATCGTAGCGGCCTTTTCCATATCAGTCTCATTTTGGATGGACATATTCGCTAATAATTCAGCTTCTGGAATATTGGGTGTACAAACAAGTGCCAATGGCAATAAATTGGTTTTTAGGGCATCAATGGCTGCTTCATCAATCAAACGAGCTCCACTGGTTGCGACCATGACAGGATCGACGACAATATTTTTGGCAGCATACTGCTTTAACTTTTGGGCAATGGTTTCAATCAATTCTTGTTTGGAAACCATACCGATTTTTACGGCATCCGGAAAAATGTCCGTAAAGATGGCATCGAGTTCATGGCCTAGAAATTCTGGGGTGGCATTTAAAATGTCGGTTACTCCTGTGGTATTTTGCGCTGTTAAAGCCGTGATGGCACTCGTGGCAAATACGCCATTGGTTGTCATTGTTTTGATATCGGCTTGGATACCGGCGCCTCCGCTGGAATCAGAACCAGCGATCGTACATGCTGTAAACATAAAAATTCCTCCTTTGCATGTATTTTCTATAGCGATAGAAGGTGGTGTCCCCAATCTACCGCTTCAAAACCGGACACAAAAAAATCAGCCCGGGCTTTGATCAATGTTTGTTTGTCTTGGTTGGATGGATCAGCTATACCAATGGTTTTACAACCCGCTTGATGAGCGGATTGGATCGCATCCAAACTATCTTCAAACACAAGCAGATCTTGTGGTTTTGTGTGTAATTGTGTCGCTATATTTTCATAGACATGTGGATTCCGTTTATCCATGACGGTAAAGATCTTTTGAAAATACGAACGAATCTGTAAGCGGGAAAAAGCTGCATCAATGAGTACTTTGTCGCCAATGGATAAAACATACATAGGTATATGTTGGTCTTGACAAGCTTGTAAACACGATAGAACGCCTGACTTTAATGCCACTTCTTCTTTATAATAGGTCGCCAACATTTCAATGATTTCGTGTTGGATCTCGATGGAAGATGCATTGAGTTGATAGTGTTCTTTCAAATACAAGCTCGATTCTTCTAAGGACATCGGGGCAATGATCTTGGCAAGATTGGTTTGTGGTATCTTGCCTTTGGATCGAACGTATCGTATGGGTAATGTATCCCAAATGGCCATGGAATCCAAGATCACACCATCCACATCAAAGAGAGCAATCATTTAACATCTGCTCCGTGGCTTGTTTTAAGTCTTTGGTCGCTTGGGTGATATCTTTTTGAGCAAAGATGGCACTGATCACGGCAATACCGACAATGCCAGAACCAGCCAATTCTTTGACATTGTCTTGCGTGATGCCCCCGATCGCAATGACCGGAATAGATACCGCTTCACAAATCGCTTTTAAGGTTTTGTGACTGACATCATCTGCATCGTCTTTGGAACCCGTTGGAAAGACAGCGCCTACACCGAGATAATCCGCGCCATGGGCTTCGGCTTTTTTGGCTTGTTCCACCGTTTGTGCGGATACACCTAAAATAACATCGTTGCCTAATGCTTTTCTTACATCCAAGGCTTCCATATCGCTTTGGCCGACATGAATGCCATCCGCATGCATGGTTTTGGCAATTTCAACATTGTCATTGACAATAAAAGGAACATGGTATTCTTTACATAATTTTTGAATTTCAATCGCTTCTTTTAAGAAATTCTCTTCATCCAATTGCTTTTCTCGTAACTGGATACAAGTGGCTCCTCCATCCAAAGCTTCTTTGACTTGATCGAACAAAGTTTGCTTGCCTAACCAATGACGATCGGTCACGGCATAGAGTTCCAAATAGTTATTTGATTTCATACTTGGCCCCTTCTTTGAATTGCATGGTCGTCATTTGATTGAGGGCATCAATGATGCGATTTCGATACGTGCTGTTGCCTTCATAAGCGGCTAAGTGCGAATAGCCAATTTCACCGGCCAAGCCCATGTCACAGACAGCAGCTGCACAAGCTTCTAAAGGATGGTCTGGATTGGCAGCTAAGAAAGCGGTCACGATTCCTGATAATTGACAACCGGTTCCGGTAATTTGGCCCATTTGCGGCTTGCCATTGCGAATCACATAACAGGTATTGGCATTGGCCACCAGATCAATGGCACCGGTAATGGCAATAACACAATCTTGACTCGCCGCAAAGTGCTTGGCAAAAGTAACCATTGTATCCAGGTTTTCTTCCGTTACGGCATCCGCAGCATTGGCATCGACACCTTGCGTTGTGGAAGTGCCTAAAGCCAACGTTTTGATTTCCGAAATATTACCGCGAATGACATCAAAATGAATCCTCTTCATGAGATCCAAAGCCGTTTGTGTACGTAAATGCGAGGCACCTGCACCCACAGGATCCAATAAAACAACATGACCTAATTCATTGGCTTTTTTACCAGCTCGTTTCATGCCTTCAATGGATTGCTGATTCAATGTGCCAATGTTGATATTCAATCCTTGGCAAATGGTCTGGATATCTTCGACATCTTCGGGCTCATCCGACATGATGGGACTGGCACCAATGGCTAAAATGGCGTTGGCTACATCATTGACCGTGACATAGTTGGTGATGTTGTGCACTAAGGCACCGTGATTACGTACATTCTCTAAACAAGTTTCTAACATAAGATCCTCCTTATAAAAAAAGTGGCATACCAACAAGGGTATCCCACGATATTTGCGTATTTCCCTACGTTGGCATTATCCAAATCAGGTTATTGGTCAAGACCATACAGTCTTTTCTCAGCCGGTTTCGCCAGCTCCCATTTTTGTAACATATTCATCATACGCCGAATAGTGGTATTCATCAAGATAAAAAATTATCACATTGACAAATATCAAAGTGATGATATACTATCACATAGACAGAAATCGATGAGAGGAGAAGAAATATGGGATCTTTTATTCAAAAAGAAATACTAGGTATGCAATGGATTCATCGTTGGATAGGTCAACTTTTGAAACATATGGGTGTGGATATGCATACCCGCATGGGAGGATCTATTCAATTTTTTCTTTATGATGTGATCAAGATCACGATTCTATTGTGTGTGTTGATCTTTCTAATTTCTTATATTCAAAGCTATTTTCCACCCGAACGCAGTAAAAAGATCATGGGTCGTTTTCATGGCATTGGTGCCAATATCATCGGTGCCCTACTAGGGACAGTCACGCCTTTTTGTTCCTGTTCTTCCATTCCCATTTTTATGGGATTTACCAGTGCAGGGTTACCTTTGGGCGTTACGTTTTCGTTTTTGATTTCATCCCCCATGGTCGATCTAGGCAGCTTGGTCTTGTTGATGAGCATTTTTGGCTATCGCATCGCCTTGGCGTATGTTGTAGTAGGTTTAGTCATTGCGGTAGTCGGTGGGTGTGTGATTGAACGAGCGCATATGGAAGATCAAGTCGAAGATTTCATTCGTATGGCCTCATCCACCTCGATTGAATCCCCTACTTTGACCATACCGGATCGGTTGGACTATGCCAAAGATCAAGTTGTTTCAACCTTTCGTAAGGTCTTTCCTTATATTTTGGTGGGTGTTGGTATTGGGGCATTGATTCATAATTGGATTCCAGAATATATGATTGAACGCATACTTGGGAACCCCAATCCATTTGGTGTGATCCTGGCCACCTTTGTCGGGGTACCTATGTATGCCGATATTTTTGGGACCATTCCCGTTGCGGAAGCATTGTTATCAAAAGGCGCTTTATTGGGTACAGTATTGAGTTTTATGATGGCAGTTACCACATTGAGCTTGCCATCGTTGATCTTATTGCATAAGGCCATCAAACCCAAGTTGCTTGGATTGTTTATTGGTGTATGTGTGATTGGCATTCTTTTGGTTGGGTATGGATTCAATCTATGCCAAGGTCTGTTTATCTAGGAGGTTTATGTATGAATGCGATGGATGCAGCTGTTATTTGTAAGGCATTGGGAGATGCCCATCGAATCCAGATTGTGGAATTATTAGTCGATGGCGAATTGTGTGGATGCAAATTATTAGATCATTTTCAAATTACACAGCCTACGTTGTCCCACCATATGAAAGTCTTGGTGGAATGTGGGTTGGTTGTCAGTCGAAAGGAATGGAAGAATACCTATTATTCGTTAAATTGTGAGACGTTGATGGCATTTCGAGCCTATATTGATCATTTGAATTGTACTTGTAAGGAGGATAAAAAAGATGAAATCAAAGGAAGGAATTAGTTTTTTTCAAACCTATTTATCTGTATGGGTATTCTTATGTATGGTTGCCGGTGTCTTGATTGGTCATTTTTTACCCATCATTCCCAATGTATTAGGAAAATTACAGATTGCGGGTATTTCCATTCCTATTGCAATCTTGATTTGGATCATGATCTATCCCATGATGATCAAAGTCGATTTTCAACGCATCAAAGAAGTAGGAAAACATCCGAAAGGAATTTTGATCACATGGATCACCAACTGGTTGATCAAGCCATTTACTATGTATGGTTTGGCCTATGTGTTTCTCTTTGTGGTTTTCAAACATTGGATCACGCCGGACTTGGCTCGACAATATCTAGCTGGCGCTGTATTATTGGGAGCAGCCCCTTGTACTGCCATGGTCTTTGTATGGAGTACATTGACACATGGAGATCCTGCCTATACGGTCGTCCAAGTCGCAACCAATGATTTGATCATCTTGATTGCGTTTGTTCCGATTGTGAAGTTTCTATTGGGCGTTTCCCATGTAACAGTTCCCTATAGTACTTTGTTTGTCAGTATCTTCTTATTTGTGGTAATTCCACTGATTGCTGGTATTTTGACTCGTATTTCGATAACGAAAAAGAAAGGGAAGGGCTATTTCGAAACAACCTTTATCCATCAATTTGATGGGGTGACAACCATAGGATTGTTGTTGACCTTAGTCTTGATTTTTGCTTCGCAAGCCCAAGTCATTGTTTCCAATCCCTTACATATTGTTTTGATTGCGGTGCCATTGATCATCCAGACCTTCTTGATCTTTGGGATTGCGTATGGAACAAGTTATATGGCCCATTTGCCTTTTGCGATTGCGGCACCTGCTGGTCTAATTGGTGCATCCAATTTTTTTGAATTAGCGGTAGCTGTTGCGATTGCTTTATTTGGAACGACCAGTCCAGCGGCACTGGCAACAACGGTTGGTGTATTGACCGAAGTACCCGTAATGTTGACTTTGGTGAAAATGGCGAATCATACCCAATATAGATTTCAAAAAGGAGGAGAATGAGATGAATATTAAAGTATTAGGTGGCGGTTGTAGTAAATGTGAGACCTTATTAAAAAATGTGAAAGAAGCGGTCGCAAATAAACAGATTGATGCAAAAATCGAATATATTACGGACTTTTCAATCATTGCGAGCTTAGGCATTCTCCAAACGCCAGCTTTGATGATTGATGACAAAGTTGTGGCGACTGGACGCGTATTGAAACCCAAACAGATTGAGAAGTTTTTATGAAAAAGTGGAAGGTAGGCTTTATTTGTACGCATAATTCGTGTCGCAGCCAGATTGCGGAAGCATTCGGTAAAGAATTGGCAAGTGATGTATTTGAGAGTTATTCAGCAGGAACACAAATCAAAGATCAAATTAATCCCGATGCTGTACGAATTCTAAAAGCGAAATATGGCATGGATATGATTGCCAATGGTCAATACAATAAGACATTGGATCAATTGCCAAAGTTGGATGTTGTCATTACGATGGGATGTGGGGTGCAATGCCCAATGATAGATTGTACGTATCGAGAAGACTGGGGATTACAAGATCCCACAGGAAAATCGGATGCCGTATTTATCCAAGTCATTGAAGAAATTGAGACACGAATTCGATCATTAAAACAACGATTGACAAAGGATGAGTTATGCATGTTGTAGAAGCAAAATCGCTTTTGACCAAATGGAATGCGATCAATATTTATCGTGGATGTACACATGGTTGTATTTATTGTGATAGTCGAAGTGCCTGTTATCATTTTGATCATGCGTTTGAAGATGTGGAAGTGAAACAAAATGCCCCTGTATTGTTGGAACAGATCTTAAAAACCAAACGAAAAAAGATCATGATCAGTACCGGCTCCATGAGCGATCCCTATCAACCCATCGAAAAGAAATGGGAACTGACCAGAACATGTTTACAATTGATCGATCGATATGGTTTTGGCGCTACACTCATCACCAAGTCCGATCTTGTACTCCGTGATCTGGATTTATTGGCGCATATTCATCACCAAGCCAAAGCCGTGGTTCAAATGTCATTAACATGTGCTTCGGATACGATGAGCCATATTTTAGAACCGCATGTGTGTACAAGTCGACGTCGATACGAAGTCTTAAAAGCTTGTCAAGCACGTGGCATTCCAACAATCGTATGGTTAACACCTGTTTTACCCTATTTAACCGATACACGACAAAATTTGAAACAAATTTTAGATTGGTGTGTGGATGCAGATGTCAAAGGTATCCTTTGTTTTCACGCGGGAATGACCTTAAGAAAAGGGAGTCGAGATTATTACTATCAAATGTTGGATGCTTCTTTTCCTGGCTTGAGACAACGCTATAAAAAAGTCTATGGAAATGCGTATGAAGTCATGAGTCAACACAACAAAGAATGGATGCAGCTTTTTCATTCAACGTGTCAAGCGGCGGGAATCATGGATGATCCTGAAGAAATTTTTCATTATACATCCACATTGGATCCGTCCTATGAACCATTAACTTTATTTTGATATAGATGGAAAGCGATGATAAAAATATGAAAACGATTTTTTTTGATTTAGATGACACATTATTAGATGTGCATAGCAAACAAATAGATCCTTCTTCAATGGAAATATTACAAGCCCTCAACGCAAAAGGCTATCGATTAGGCATTGCTTCCAGTCGTCCATTGGAAAGAATAATGGGGATTCCACATATCAATGAAATAAATTGGGATGGCTATGTAACGACCAATGGGGTGGAAGTCTATGATCAAAATTTGTGTCATTTGGAAGATCATTCCTTCCAACAAGAAGATCTGGACGCGATATTTGCGTTTGGTCAAAAATACCAGATTCCTATTTTTTCTGTAGGACAAATCGAAATGTTGACAGGCATCGATCCTACTGTTCGTTTATTCATGAAAAAATATGATGTGGTTGATTATCAATGTAAACCCTATGAAGGCGAAAAACAAAAGTTGATCACATATATTACAACGGATGTAGAAACGGTCTATCAAAAGTTAAAAGAAGAATTTCCACTCTATCATAGTGTGAAAGGAGGTCCTTTCAATATTGATATTTTTCCAAAAGGCTATTCAAAATTAACGGGTATCCATACTTTGATGCAGCACTGGAAGCAACCAAGAAATGATTTTATGGCATTTGGTGATTCGTATTCCGATATATGTACGATCCAAGCAGCCAAGATCGGCGTGGCCATGTATCATGCATTGGAACCCGTAAAAGCTGTAGCTGATTATATTTGTCCCGAAGATCGTCCCGATGCCATAGCACAAACCATCCATCATTTTGGCCTTTTATAAAAGGCCATTTTTACTTCATGATTCCAATAAGAAAACCAACTTTAGGTGTATATACGAACCATCGTTGTAAACGAATTGATCTTTGTGCTATTCTCAAAATCAGCGATTGAAAAGTATCCTATGGAAATAAAAAAGAAGACTTTGCGATGGTACGGATAATGGGTGCCAATTTAGAAACAGTAAAGGGTATCATGGGATCATGAAGAATCTGGGTAGAATCAATTTTTTAGCTTTTGAAAATTGCTGTGAGATCCAAATGCGTTATTTGAGTAAAGACATTCATTGGGCAAACAATTATTGATGTTTGTGATGAAACAAGTCCAAAAAGCACACAATACATGTTGTGATATTGAAACGAATGGCCAATTCCTTTCTATCAACGATAGGGATTTAAAAAACAAAAGGAGTTGGTCATAGTACGGTGAATCGCTTTTTCATGCATGGGTCAATTGTGAACAGATTGTTTCATTTCGATCTGTATACAGACTGCCTTTTTCCCATATGAAATCAAGATCATGATGGATGGAAAAGTCTTCCAAGGGGATTTCTTTGAGGATGCCGGCTTGTATTTGTTTTTGTGCGGCCATGCGATATAAAAAGGAAATACCACAATCTTCGCACAATAAATCAATGATGGTATGCATGTTTTCTACTTCAATATAATGATGAAAATCTTCCATATGCATGCCACGTAAGGCTAGATAGCGTTCCAGTATATTGCGTGTACCAGACCCTTTTTCACGAAGCAAGATGCGTTCTTCGATAAGATCTTCGATGGTATGAGGGGTGGCATTTTTAAATACATGTGATGTCGCACAAACAGGAATATAGGCTTCGGTTCGATAGTGCTTGTGGACATACATATCTTTTGGATAGTAGCCTTCTACCAATGCCATTTGGATTGTGCCTTCTTTTAATTGTTCTAAGAGTTGGGCCGTATTTCCAAAATGGAGATGTAAGTTGAGGTGTGGCTGTTGTTTGAGCAAGGTGGTCAGAGGTTTGATGATGGCATATTCACCAACGGTCATGGTCACACCCAATGAGAATTGTTCTGTTTCTTGTTGGGGTGCGTGCAATTCAGCTTGTAGTTGTGTTTCATCATTTGTCAGGGTACGAAGTCGCTGATAGAGTAATTTTCCCGCTGCCGTCAATTCTAATTTTCGATTTTGATAATGAAAAAGCTGCACTTGATAATAAGTTTCTACATAGCGAATGTGCGCTGATACTGCTGGCTGGGTGATATGCAATTGTTGTGCCGCTTTGGTGTAATTTAAAGTTTGACAAACACAAAGAAACGTACGAACACGAAAGTCAAGCATTTTGTGATCCTCCTACCCCTACCATATAACGATAAAAATAAATTATCAATAAATAATAATTTATAATTTTACATATTGGATAGGAACTTCTATAATCAAACCGATCGAGAGAGGTATTTGGATGAAGAAACAGAAATATGGTGTATTGTTGTGTCTTGTGATTGCGATTCCGTCATGGATCATTGGTATGCATTTTCCCGTGATTGGTGGTGCCGTGATTGGCATCCTAGCAGGAATGCTCATTACGATGTTTTGGAAGGACAAAGGCAAGGCCCAAAGTGGCATTAGCTGGACCGCAAAATATGTATTACAAGCGGCTGTTGTCTTATTAGGATTTGGAATGGATCTAGGAGTGATTGCACAAACAGGGCAGCAATCATTACCTATCATTATTTGTACCATTTCAACATCTTTAGGCATAGCTTGGTTGTTGCACAAAAAGATGCATATTTCTGGAAATATTGCGACTTTGGTTGGGGTAGGTTCTTCCATTTGTGGTGGATCGGCGATTGCGGCGACAGCACCCGTTGTGGGGGCAGATGACGAAGAAGTAGCCCAAGCTATTTCGGTCATTTTCTTCTTTAATGTGATGGCTGCCATATTCTTTCCTTTGTTGGGTCAGGCGCTTGGTTTTCATACAACGAGCGGGGAAGCCTTTGGCATCTTTGCGGGGACGGCCATCAATGATACCTCTTCGGTAACAGCGGCCGCAGCAACTTGGGATAGTATGTGGCATCTGGGCAGTGCGACTTTGGATAAGGCGGTAACAGTCAAACTCACGCGGACATTAGCCATCATTCCAATCACATTGGTGCTTGCTGCAAAACAGAGTGGTGCCAAAAACAAAGGGGAAGGATTTCGGTTTCGCAAAGTTTTTCCTTTATTCATTCTCTATTTTATTTTGGCAGCCATTTTTACAACGATTTGTGTACATGCAGGTGTACAAGCAGAAGTGTTTATGCCATTGAAAACGATATCCAAATTCTTTATTGTGATGGCCATGGTGGCCATTGGCTTAAATAGTGATATTGTGAAATTGATTCGTACCGGAGGAAAACCTCTCTTGATTGGTGCATCCTGTTGGGTGGGAATTACACTAGTCAGTTTAGCCATGCAACATATGATGCATATTTGGTAAGACGGATGTTACAAATCCGTCTTTTTTTCGTTCATGCATGAGCAAACTTTGATGGTACAATCTTTATAGAAGTAAACCTTGTATAAAAAGTTGATGTGTGGGTAGAAATCTACTGAATCTGAATCAAACGTCTTCAATTCTTGCAGAGCAATTGTTGTGAAAGACCATTTTGGTTTGAATGGAATGAGGAGAGTGACAACGAGAGAATCGAAAAGATACGGTCATCGACAATAAATGGTAGGAACCTTTTACTTCCCATAGAATGGCTAATATTTTCAGAAGATCTTTTTGATTTTCTGTAATGTTGTATTTGAGGATGTTGTGAAGAAGAGGATAAAAAGCTTGCTTAATTTGCGAAAACTTCTTACTTGCTTCGCATCGTTCACTTTAAAACCGGGCATTGATGGAATGTTCATAGGGAAAATCAATAGGTATACATACAATGCCATCAAAAGCAATGAGAAAGGGGAGAAGATAAAATGGATACATATCATTCATTAAAGGAACAATTTAAAATCAATGGAGATCCTGAAAAAGCAGTGAAAATGGCGGCTTATATGCGCAATTTGTTCCCTTTTTATGGTTTACCAACACCCAAGCGAAAAGCTATATATAAGGAATTTCTAAAAGCCGAAAAACAGAAAAATATAATCAATTGGGATTTGTTGGATGCATGTTATGCCGATGAACATCGAGAATTTCAGTATTTTGTAGTGGATTATCTGTCAACCATGAAGAAATTCATCTCCTATGATGATCTTCCACACCTTATGAAATACATGAAAACGAAGCAATGGTGGGATACCATTGATGATTTCAATCGAATCATTGGTCATATTGGTTTAAAGGACGAGCGCATCCAGAATCTCATGCTGATATGGTCCAAAGATGATGATTTTTGGATGCGACGCATTGCCATCAATCACCAATTGGGCAGAAAAGAGAAAACTAACACCCAATTATTGGAACAAATATTGGTCAACAACTTTGGTAGTTCAGAATTCTTTATCAACAAAGCCATTGGCTGGAGCTTACGCGACTATTCCAAGACCAATCCAGAATGGGTCAAAACCTTCATTGCAACACACAAAAATGAAATGGATGCATTGAGCATTCGTGAAGCCAGTAAATATTTGTAATGTTTGAATACAACAGCCTGAATTTCATACAGATTGTAAGGCTGTTTTCTTATGCTTCCATGGAACTATGATTAGCATACTTATTTTCTAATGAAAACAGTTGTCTTATCTTATGTATGGGTTATTTTTTTATCTAATATGTATCGTTTTCTAGAAAAAATATTCAATTATTTGAATATATGTGTTCTATTCAGAGGATGCATCCCTTATAATAAAACAGAGTAAGCCAAACGAAAGAGGTGTCTTATGAAGATTAGTTATAATAAACTTTTCAAATTACTCATCGATAAAGATCTTAAAAAAACAGATCTCGTTAAAGGAGCTGGTATTTCAGCAGGAACTTTAGCCAAACTTTCAAAGAATGAATCCATATCAATGGAAAGCTTAATCAAAATCTGTTCCTTCTTAAATTGCGACATCGAAGATGTAGTGGAACTTATTAGAGAGTAGAGGGCTTTTTTATGAATCCAAATAAAACTTATAGGACGATTACTCGTGAACAGTTTTTATTTCATGAGATGCGTATAACAGCCAGTCTTATGGTAAAAGGGCTATGCGATGATGAAATTGTAGACGCAATTTATAATGAAAATTTATATCAATATCCAACAATGAAAATGGTAAAAAATATAACGAAAGTTTGTTTGGCTCGTTTACATACCTTAGATAGCGAAAAGCTTGTGGACATGATTGTGAATGATTCATCCGATACGGCAAAACAAGTTTGTTTATATGCCATGATCAAACAGTATCGACTTGTTTATGATTTTATGATTGGTGTAATTGGCGAAAAATATCGTTTAAAAGATATGTCGTATTCAAAGATGGATATCAATGTATTTTTTACAAGATTACAGGAACAGAATTCAGAAGTTGCTAAATGGTCGGATTCTTCGATTCAAAAAATGAAACAAGTGTTGACCAAAATATTGGTTATCAATCGATATTTGGATTCAACCAAGTCTACACAGTTAAATTCAGTATTGATTGACCTGGAACTGAAAAAAATATTGGAAGCACGAAATGAAAAAAAGATTTTGTCTGCTTTTAATTGCTTTGAATAGGTGATGCAAGATGAACATAAAGGAACGATTAGATATATTAAGAAAAACTATCCAAGAAGAAGATTTCTTTTTGGGAAAGGGATTAAGTAACGAAGTGAATATTCGTATGTTTTGTTATGATCCAAAAGATGAAATGGAGATTCGTGATTTTACGGATAGACTATCTAAAGAAATATTAAGATATAAAGTAGATATTGTGGATCTTTATGAAGTATTTCTATCCATTTGTGAAGATCAAGGCATATTGGAATTTATTCCTGCAATGGAAGAAGAAGATGGAAAAGAGTTTTTGGCGCAGCAGTTAGAACAATTGATCGATGCTAATGTTTTTGCGGATAAAATAATGGAAGATTTTAGCGATAATATTCTTTTGATCACGGGTGTTGGAAAAGTATTTCCATTTATGCGCATACATGCTTTATTAAATGCGCTTCAATATAAATCCAATAATGTACCAATTGTAGTTTTGTATCCAGGGACTTTTGATGGGCATTATGTAAAATTATTCAACAAATTAAAGGCCAATGAGTATTATCGAGCCTTCAATATCATTTAGGAGAGTTAGGGAATATGAAAATAAAAGATATGTTTGAAAAGGACATTAATCGTCCAATCAATGGTGTGGTTCAAGTTGAACAGGATAAAGCAGATGTTGTTAAACAAGAAATTGAAGAATATGTAGTTACCACAGAATTAAAGAAACATTTTGTGAAGTTTTTCAATGAGTACAGTGAATCTTTTGATGTGCCAACAGATAATGTGGGCGTGTGGATTACAGGTTTCTTTGGAAGTGGTAAATCACATTTTTTAAAGATGCTTTCGTATTTATTAGAAAACAAAGAAATCAATCATAGAAAGACAGTGGATTATTTCGAAGATAAATTTGATGATGAAGCTTCTTTTATGAATATTCAAAAATGTACACAAGTACCTACCGAAACGATTCTTTTTAATATTGACGTAGAAAGCTCGATTCGCAAAGATGATACGGCAATCTTAAAAGTTTTCGCCAAGGTTTTTTATAATCACTTAGGATATTATGGTCGAGATATCAAACTTGCAAAGTTGGAACAATTTATTACTGAACAAGGAAAAATGGACGAATTTAAAGAACGGTTTAAAGAAATTCGTAATAAATCTTGGGAAGATGCCAGAGGTGCGTATCAATTCTTTAAATCCGATATCATTGAAATTCTTTCTGATTTAGAAATCATGAATGAATCGGATGTGACGGATTGGTTTAAGAACAAACAGGAAGAAGATTATTCCATTGAGCAATTGGTTGAAGAAATTAAGACGTATGTGGATAGTAAGCCAAAAGGATTCCGCTTGTTGTTTATGATTGATGAAGCAGGACAATATATTGGTGAAAATGGAAGCATGTTATTGAACTTACAATCAATAACAGAAAAATTGGGTTCGGTTTGTCGCGGACAAGTATGGGTCGTTGCCACAGGTCAAGAAGCATTGGATGAAATGGCCATTAAACTGCGGGAAGATGAATTTTCTAAGATCATGGCACGTTTCCCCATTCGTTTGAGTTTGACTTCTTCTTCGGTTGGTGAAGTGATTGAAAAACGTTTGTTGACAAAGAAAGAAGTAGCCAATCAACGTTTGGAAGAGGTCTATGATACGAATGAAAATGTGTTAAAGAACCTGTATGCCTTTGATACAGAAGTTAAAGACTTAAAAGGCTATTCATCCAAGGATGAGTTTACACGAATTTTCCCATTTGTACCTTATCAATTTATAATCATGCAAAAAGTCTTTAATGAAATTCGTAAACATGGTCATGCTGGAAAACATCAATCCAGTGGAGAACGTTCGATGTTGAATGGTTTTCAAGAATCGGCACAACATGTTGAAGATGAAAATGAATTCACTTTGGTTCCTTTATATGCGTTCTATAATACGTTACATAGCTTCTTAGATACTTCTGTTCGTTCTGTTATTGAAAGAGCAGAGGAAGCCGCTAAACAAGGCAATGGCTTAACTGTAGATGATGTCAATTTGTTAAAACTACTTTATCTGGTTCGGTATATTGATGATATTCAATCGAATATTGAAAATTTAACCATTTTAATGGCTGATAACATTACAGTCGATAAACTATCTTTAAAAGAAGAAATCAAAAAATCATTAGATCGATTACAAAAGATGAATTTCATTTCTCGTAATGGTGACGTATATCAATTCTTAACAAATGAAGAACAAGATATTGCTAGAGATATAAGTAATCAGAATGTGGATTCGGCCAATGTGATTTCAGAAATGAGTAAAATCATTTTTGATGATATTTATACAACTAGAAAATTTAGATATAAAAGAAACAATTCCAATTATGATTTTGATTTTGATAAGTCCGTTGATAACCAAAATCATGGATCTACCACGGGTGGTATGAAACTTCGATTTGTGACTGAAGTTTTTGATGAAAACAGTGATTTAAAATTGATGTCGGATTCAGAAGGACATGAAGCCATTTGCCGCTTGTCGAATGAATATCCGATCTTTACAGATATTGAAAATGCATTAAAGATTACAAAATATATTACGCAAAAAAATGTCAGTCAATTAGCGGAATCCAGTCAAGCTATCATTGCCAATAAACAAAAAGAATCTCGTCGATTAATAAATGAAGCAAAAGAAAACATTAGTAATGCCATCATGAAAGGACAATTTTTTATTGATGGTCAAAGAATGAATTTTTCGTCAACAAGTGTCAAAACTGTCTTAGATGATGCGATGACATATCTTGTCGAACATACATATTATGAGATTATAGAAATTGATACACCGGCTACATCGGATGCTGATGTTCGTAATATCTTAAAAGGACAGGTTGGCATGGAAAGTATAGAAGGAAATCAGCAAGCTTGTGACGATGTATATCGATTTTTACAATCAAGAAAAGCTTCAAAAATGCCTGTTTCTATGGCGGATATTCAAGATCGTTATCAAAACATTCCTTTTGGCTGGAAAGAATTGGATATTGCATCAGTCGTTGCTCAATTGATGCAAGCACAGAAAGTTACACTAAAATATTCAGGACAAACCATTCAACCAAAGGATCCGCGATTGGTAGATTTTTTAAGAAAGAAATCAGAAATAGGACAAGTAAAAGTATCTATTCGAGAAATTATACCAGCTCGAAAAATCAAACAAGTGAAAGATATCTTAAAAGACTATTTTAATTGTAGTGATGTGCCAAATGATGAAGATAGTTTAATTGAATTTATTATCAAAAAATTCAATGATGAAAAAGCGAATCTAGAAGACATGCAAAAAACAGATGAGGAAATTCAACATCCAGGAACTTTTGAAATTTCCACTGCCTTAAAATATGTAGACCAAGTATTATTGGCACAAAATGATAATATTGCTTTGATTAATACAATTTGTGATCTAGAAGACGATTTATTAGATTCTAAAGAAGATATGGATAAGGTGAAAAATTTTCACCAATCTCAAATCAAACTGTATGATAAAGCAGTTCAACTAAAAAATCGAGTACTGAACATTGAAAAAGACTATTTGATGGATATTCCTTGTGTTAAAGAATCTATTGATAAAATCAGCGAAATAACCAAGATTTCAAATCATTATCAATACAGTCGTATTCCAGAATTGAACGGTTACATAGCAACAATTAATGATGAAAGAGATGCCTTGATTCAGCAAAAGAAAGATGAATTAAATGCTTTGATTGATTCTTGTTACCATGAAGTGGAAATCAAAGCCAATCAGGATGAAAAATTGCATACTTTCTTACAAAAGGCAAAAAAACAATTGGAGGCAAAGCGACAAGAAATACAACGATTAACTGATATTGCCTATTTGGATGCCAAAACAAATCAAATCACAAATCTAAAAGATGATTTATTTAGACAAATGGAAACAGCTTTGCATCAAAAGTCAATGGTTAAAGAAGAATCTACACATAGAAAATCCATGAAAAAGGTACGACCACTGCAAAGAGCTGTTGTATTTGATCAAGTTACTTTATCGTCACCCGAAGATGTAGATCGTTATTTAAAAAATATCAAAAATAAACTCATGAGTTATTTAAATGACGATGAAGAAATTCAAATCAAGTAGAAAGGGAGCTTTTCATGAATAAAACCGCAATCAAGAATTTTGCCATATGGGCTAGACAAGAATTGATGGCACGTGTTGCTCAAAAAGCTTACACCTATGGAGTTACAGAAACAGAATTGCCAGCCCAAAATACAGATGCAGTCAATGGAAGACTTCTTTCAAATGATGAAAAAAATGCATTAAATGAATTGGTTCGACAAATCAAGATGCATACATATAAAGAAAAAAAAGGGAAAGAAGAAGTGGAAGTGAGTGGGTTTACCCATGTGATTGAAGAAGTGGCTTATACATGGTTCAACCGTTTTATTGCCCTGCGTTATATGGAGGTCAATAACTTTTTACCACAACGAATTCGCGTATTCACCAACGAAAATAATGAATTCAAACCAGAAATTCTAACAGATGCCATTCATGTAGAATTAGAAGGATTGAACCAACAGAAAGTATTTGAATATATTGAACAAGCCAATGATGAAGATTTATATAAATACCTTCTTCAAGCTATTTGTTCGGATATGCACCAATACTTACCAGAAATGTTTACATCAATTTCCGATTATAAAGTTCTTTTATTTCCAGACAATCTACTAGATGAAAACAGTGTCATCGGTCGAATGATTTCAGATATCCCAGAAGAAGACTGGAGAGATCAAGTACAAATCATTGGATGGCTGTATCAGTACTACAATTCGGAATTAAAAAATATCGTCATGAAGAAAAAGAACTATACCAAAGATGATATCCCAGCCGTTACACAGCTGTTTACACCAGATTGGATCGTTCGTTATATGACAGAAAATTCATTGGGAAGAATATGGTTGGACGGACACCCTGATTTTCAACATGATCAATGGAAGTATTATCTGGAAGAAGCAGAACAAGAACCAGAAGTTGTTGAGCAATTAAACAAAATCAAAGAAGAACATGCTCGATTGAAGCCGGAAGATATCAAAGTGATGGATCCATGCATGGGATCAGGCCATATATTAGTGTATGCCTTTGATGTATTGATGGATATCTATCGAAGTCAAGGCTATTCAGATAGAGATGCTGTGCGATCCATACTAACCAATAATATTTATGGATTAGAAATTGATGAACGAGCCTATCATTTAGCTTACTTTTCATTGATGATGAAAGCTTTATCGTATGATCGACGTGTGTTATCTAGAAGAATCCAAACAAATTTAGCTGAGATTGTCGAAACGGACGAATCATTAACAGATGAAGTTTTAAATAGAATTGACGAATATAAAGAACAAGGCCAATATTTAGTAGATCTATTCAAAGAAGCCAAAGAATATGGATCTATTTTAAATGTGGATCTGAGTTTAGAAGATATTTATCATTTAGAATCTAGATTAGAAGAACTCAAGACAAATATAGATCCATCGAATCTGATTGATCAAGCTGAGAAAAAAATACTAATTGAAGATTTGGGACCATTAGTGAAACAAGCAAAACTACTTGTACAAAAATATGAAGTTGTGATTACGAACCCACCATATATGGCACCATCTCCAAAACAGAAACCATATGTAAAAAAACATTATCCTGATTCCAAATCAGATCTTTTTGCGGTGTTCATTGAAAAGTGTCATTCATTAACCAAACAAAATGCATATCAAGCAATGATCACTATGCATTCATGGATGTTTTTATCTAGCTATGAAAAATTGAGAAACAAAATAAATAAACTAGATTTGATTAATATGGCTCATTTGGGAGCAAGAGCTTTTGATGAAATAGGTGGAGAAGTTGTACAAACCACTATGTTTGTATTATCAAACACATATACCAAAGATTACAAAGGTATTTATTGTCGATTAATAGAACCAACTTCAGAAAAAGGAAAAGAAGAATTATTCCTTTTAAAGCAGAATAGGTATTATGTATCTCAAACCAACTTTAGCAAGATCCCAGGAAGCCCTGTTGCGTATTGGTGTAGTGAAAGAATTATTGAAGTATTTTCAAAAGCAGATTTGTTAAGTGATATAGCTGAGCCTCGACAAGGGGTTAAGACATTGAATAATGACTTGTTTTTAAAACTATGGTTTGAAGTTTCATCAATAAACATAAAATATGACTGTGTTTCTATAGATGAGTCTATTGCAAGTAAGAAGAAATGGTTTCCGTACAATAAAGGAGGGAGCTATAGAAAGTGGTTTGGAAATAATGATTACCTTGTAAATTGGGAAAATGATGGAAAAGCCATGAAGTCATTGGCTGTAAAAAAATACAATTCTATAACAAGAACAATTACAAATATTAGTTATTTTTTTCTGCCTGGGTTAACGTGGTCTTCGTTATCTTCTGGAAATATATCATTAAGAGCTTTTGATAAGGGATATATATTTGATTCAAAGGGCTCATCAATGTTTTTTAATGATAGAACGCTGGAAAAATATGTTCTTGCATTGGTTAATTCAAAAATCGCCATGAAATTTCTTGAGTTTCTTGCGCCTACGCTTGATTTTAATATTGGGCCACTTTCAAAAATACCAGTGATTGTTGATGAAAAACAAACTGATAAAATAAATGAAATTGTTGTAATGTGTATAAAATACGCAAAAATAGATTGGGATTCCTTTGAAACATCGTGGGATTTTGAAGTTCATCCATTAATCAAGAACCATGCAAACACAATAAAAGAAGCTTTTGATTTATGGAATTCAGAATGTAATGATAGATTCAATACATTAAAGTCTAATGAAGAAGAACTAAATAGAATCTTTATTGATATTTATGGATTACAAGATGAATTAGATCCGTATGTAGAAGATAAAGACGTTACGGTTCATTATGTGGTCGAATCTAGAGAAGATATACCAGAATCTTTAAAGAATTCAAATTATGTTCGTACCAAACAAGATGAAATCAAATCGTTCATTTCTTATGCAGTAGGTTGCATGTTTGGTCGTTATTCACTGGATGTTGAAGGTTTAGCTTATGCTGGTGGGGAATTTGATTGGAGCAAATATTCGACATTCATTCCTGATAAGGATGATATCTTACCGATATGTGATGATGAATATTTTGAAGATGATATTGTAGGAAGATTTATTGAATTTGTTCGAGTGTTATATGGCTCTGAAACATTGGAAGAAAATCTTGCTTTTATTGCCGAAGCATTAGGTGGTAAGGGTACGCCTAGAGAAATATTGCGTAATTATTTCTTGAATGAATTCTTTAAAGATCATTGTAATACTTATCAAGTAAGTGGATCGGGTAAACGTCCAATTTATTGGTTATTTGATAGTGGAAGAAAGAATGGTTTTAAGGCATTGGTTTATATCCATCGATATAAACCGGATCTCATTGCTCGAATGCGAACGGAATATATTCATCCGTTACAGGCAAAATATAGAACACAAATGGATATGTTGCATACTCAAATGGATAGCGCTACTAATACCAGTGAGAAAGTGAAATTAAACAAAAAGCTAAAAAAGATTCAGGGACAAGCAAGTGAGCTGAGTGTCTATGAGGAAAGGATTCATCATTGGGCAGATAAGATGGAACCTATGGATTTGGATGATGGTGTAAAAGCAAACTATGCGAAGTTCCAAGAGTTATTGGCAAAGATAAAGTAATGAAAATATGGATTGGTGGTGGCTGTACATGAAGTTAGACTTGTCAAATATCGAATTATTTTCATCAAATGAGATTGATTTTGATAAAAAATGTACTTTTATCTATGGACCAAATGGTACAGGAAAATCAACAATAGCAAATGAAATTAAGAAAATGAATCAAGAATATGATGTGCATGTCTTTCAGGGATTTGAAAGTGTTATATCTCAAGAAAAAACATTGAATGCTGTAGTTTTGGGTGAAGAAAATGTAGAAATTTCTAAAAAGCTCGAAAAACAGAAGAAGTTGATTGAAGAAAAAGAAAATGAAATTGATGCAATTAGAAAAAGCGTACAAAAACCACTAGATAATAAAGAACAGAATTATTGGACTAGGAAAATTTTTGCAGAAAAAGAATGGAATACCGAAAACAAACATATTGAAAAATTTTATAGTCAAGCGGCATCTTCTATCAAAAATAGGAGTGATCCACAAATAGCCTCTGCAAATTACACAAAAAATCACTTTAAACAGGATATACCTAATGCAAAGTGTTTATCAGAGCAAGAAATTAATTTTGTTCATCAGATGATTAAGACACAAATTAAAGAAGTGAAGAAAATTGAATTTCCTATGCATAATATGCAGAAGTTGTATGATGAAGTAAAAGAGGTTATAAAATATAATCCAAAAGAGCCGATTACTATTGCTAGAATAGATAACGCTAAGAAACGGGAATTTGCACAAAGAGGATATGAAATTCATCATAAAGGAGATATTTGTGCTTTTTGTGGTAATAGGATCAAAGATGAAGTATTTGATGAGCTAGATCAATATTTTTCTGTCGAGGGTATAAAAGACTATCAGAAACAATTAAATGATTTGAACGATGAAATCGTGCAAATTGAACAAGAAATTTCTAATTTTAACATTGATCCTAGTTCTTTTTATCCGGAGTATATTCAAGAAGCTCAAAAGATTCAGAATGTAATCGTAACTATAAAAAAGAGTCAGAGGGATTTTTTATCAGAATTAGTGAATAAAATAAATTTCAAATGTAAACATTTATTTGCTGCAACAGAACAATTAGACTTGGAAATTCCTCAAGATTTTTGTGAGGTAAAAAAAGAATATAATGTTCTTTTAAAGAAAAATAATGATACGGATTTACCTGCAAAGCAAGAAGAAGCTAAGAATAAACTTAGATTGCATTACGTCAAACTTAAAATGGATGAGTATAAATTTGAGGAACACAAAGGTAAATTGGATGCCTTAAACAAACAAAAAATTGATAGAGATGAGGAATATTTCAAACAGTGCAGTAAAATATCTAATGGCAGTCAATTAAAAGAAGAATTAAAAAAGCTCAAAAAAGAATATAAATGTCTAGAAGCACAAACAATCAGTGAAACAAAATTGGTAGAAATTATTAATTCTAAATTGAATCAGATGGTTACTTTTGAACTTCATTATAGTAATAGTCAAAATAATAAAGGTATCTATAACATCAAGGATATTCGAAATAATGAAATTAGAGATGTTACAGAACTTTCGACGGGAGAGAAAAATATTATTGCATTTTTATATTTTATTGGGAAATTAGATGAGATAAAAGAAGCATCGAATAAGAAGAAAATAGTAGTTTTTGATGATCCGATGAATTCAAATGATGATGGTATGCAATATCTGATTATGCAAGAACTGCATAAATTAATGAATGGTTTGAATGAAGACGATTTATTTATTTTATTGACCCATAATAAACATTTTTATCTAAATGTAAAATATAGATTAAAGTATAATAAGAATTCTTTTTATCATCTTCAATCATTAGGAACAGAAACGAAAATAATACAAATCAAAAATAAAGAAGACGATTTCATTAATAATTATGATTCATTATGGAAAGAACTGAGAATCTTATATGATTATGAGTCTGCTTCTCCTGATTTATTATTAAATCCAATAAGAAGAATTATTGAGACATATACGAAATTTAATGTAATTAAAATGGAAAAATTTTGCGGAAGGGTTCCAGGTTCAAAAAAATTATTCGATGTTAATTCTCATTCTATTGATGATTTGACTGCAGAATTAAATGGTAAAACTAAAAAAGAAATATTGGAAATATTAAAAGAATGTTTTGAGAAAAATGGTGCTGAGTATCATTTTCACTCACATTGGGAAATGAATTAATACAGAGCTTGTTTTCTAAATTGAAAAGGAGATTTATCTTGGTAAAAAATCAACATGTTGTTCCACAATGTTATTTAAAGAACTTTGAAAATAAATATGGAAAAGTATTTGCGTACAATCTAAAGGCAAATATATGTATTCAAAAGTAGGTAGAAAATGTTTGTTATCATAAGTATACCTATGAATCGTAAAAATCATCTGTTGTTAATCATTTAGAAAATATATTTATCTAATTTTGAGGCGAGTCTATTTCCTAGTATAAAAAGGATTATTGAAGTGGTTAATAAAGTTGAATTATCGGAAGAAATAATTGATCATGAAACGACTTATATATATGATTTTGCAGCATATTCGAACTGATTCAAATCGTATATTATCTATGCGAGCGCTTTTTAGATTTTATAGTTTGAAACATCATATGAGTTTAGACGAGCTTCAACAAAAAGATTATTTAAGAAAATTGTTCAATACAAAATTTAAATCTCAGAATCAATTGGATAACTTAATAGAATATATGTATAAAAAAGAACATCCAATTAATAAGAATTGGTTTTTCGAAGGGGCATAAATTCTTTACTTCTGATAATCCAGTGATAAATTTTATATTCCAGATTCTATGCATTTTGAGGTGATGAAATATATATTGCCTGTTACGCCTCGAATATGTCTATATTTTTTTGGTTTAGATAGAGATAGAAAATTCCAAAGAAACAAGAATCTATTCCCTTATTATTTTCAGAATGATACTGTTGATGGATATAATCGTGCAATTATTAATGTTGCCAATTATTGGGCTATAGCGCAAGATGAGTTTAATATTTTTGATATCTATTATATAAAAAATAGAAAAAATAAAGACTATTAACGTATAGAGTAAGGAGGTGTTTTACAATTGAAAAATGAATTATTATTAACTTTAGATAAGTTGATTTCAAATTGGGAAAATGAAGTTGTTGAATTTAAAGAAGCGAATAAAGATTTTGATAAAGAAAAAATAGGTAAATACTTTTCGGCAATAAGTAATGAAGCAAATCTAAAAAATATCCAATATGGTTGGTTGGTTTTTGGAGTCCGAGATAAGGATAAAGCGATAGTTGGCTCTGATTATCGTTTAAAGGCTAACAGTTTAGAAAAACTGAAAGATGAGATTGCATTTCAAACAACAGGTAGCATATCTTTTATTGATATTTTTGAATTGTATCCAAAAGTTAATGGTAAATCAAAAAGGGTCATAATGATGCAAATTCCTGCTGCTGTTGCAGGAATTCCAACAGGTTGGAAAGATCATTATTATGGAAGAAATGGTGAATCTTTAGGTGCATTGTCCATAGATGAAATTGAACGTATACGAAGTCAACAGAATCGAGATTGGTCCAAGAAGACCATTGAAACTGCTACAATTGAACATTTGGATAAAAATGCAATTGTATTAGCTAGAAACAACTATAAAGAGAAAATGAAAAAACCACATATTACCGAAGAAGTTGATAATATGACGGATGAAGAATTTCTAACCAAAATCAAATTAATCCAAAATGGAAAAATCACCAATGCTTGTATGCTCTTATTAGGAAATGAAGATTATGATTATTTGTTTTCTACAACACCAGAAGCCTCTTGGCGTTTATATAATACACAAGGTGATATAAAGGATTATGAAATATTTAAAGTTCCTTTTATCACTTTGGGGGATAGAATTCTAAAAAAGATTCGTAATTTAACCTATCGATATATGACTAATGCAAATACTTTATTTCCAAGTGAAACAGATCAATATGATAATTGGTTATTAAGAGAGCTGTTGAATAATTGTATAGCACATTCTGATTATTTACTCGGAACGAGAATTTATATAGATGAGGAAGAAGATCAAATAACATTTAAAAATCCAGGCTCTTTCTTACCTGGAAGTATCCAAACAGCAATTCAAAAGAATTACAATTCTCCATTTTATCGAAATCAACTATTAGCAGAAACAATGGTAAAATTAAATATGATTGATACTCAATCCATGGGGATTCGAAAGGTATTTAAGATTCAAAAAGAAAAATACTTTCCCATGCCTGATTATGACTTCAGTACATTCAATCAAGTAAAAGTAACTGTTTACGGAAAAATATTAAATGATAATTATACACAGGTACTATTTAACAATCCTAATTTTGATATTGAAACAGTTTACCTTATTGATAGAGTCCAAAAATACTTACCCATTGATAAAGAAGCTGCTAAATACTTAAGAAAATTAAAGGTAATTGAAGGACGTTTCCCCAATATTTATATTTCTAATAAGATTGCTGAAATGATTGATAAAAAAGCAGACTATGTAAAAAATAAAGCTTTTGATGATAGATATTACCAAGAATTGATCATCAATTACTTAAAAAATTTTAATGAAGCAAGTCGAGATGAAATTAGGGCCCTTCTTTTTGACAAGCTATCGGATGTATTAACATATGATCAGAAAGATAGCAAAGTTAAAAATTTGCTTCAATTGTTAAAAAGACACGGGATTATAGAAACGGATAAAGGTGCGGTGAAAACATCGAAATGGAGATTAACTTCAAATTATAAAAATAAATTGTAAGGATATTTTTAATCAAGTTTACGTCACATTTCTTTCTTTTTTTTCGGCTCAAGTTTAAGAGGAATAAAGATTAAAAAAAATGAGAAATAAGTCTAATTTGATGTTTTAGGTAGTGTATTTACATCGCATTTCAACTCATTTGCGTCACATTTCGACTCATTTGCGTCACATTTGCGTCACATTTCGACTCATTTCTGTTTGATAGATTTCAAGATTTCACGATTAACCAGAAATGAATAAATACAAAAAAACCAACTCCAGGAGCGAAGGCATCTCGACATTTGTCTTACTGGCACGGCCAGCCCAGCTATATCCACACAAGTTGGTTTTGGAGTTATTGTAGTGTATTGTTTCATGATTTTCAAGGAGGTTTAGTATGGCTATTGAAGATATTAAAAATGAATTAGAACAAAGGTTTGCTGAACCTTTAGATGAATGTTATAAAAGAAGAATTATCTTTTGGAATGATGAAGATGGAGAGTTCTTAGAAGAAATACAGGATTTTTCTTTATCTAATGCAAAGGTGTTGATTCTTACTGGGAGCAATAATTTTTTGGCAAAGAAGTTATTGTCTAGTGATGATTTGGAATCTAATTACTTGGTATACCATCCTTTTTATGTGGATCCAGAAGAAGATTGGCTTTTAGATATTAAGTTATATAGTGAAAGTTATCGGGCAGATCTTGTCTCTCGTCGTATGCAGGAGATGCATATTTTAAATACACCTGAGTTACGTAATGAGGTTAAACACTATAAGGAATTTTTTAATGCCGCCAAAAGACGTGATTTAATCAAAAATTTTGATGGTACGATCGATTCGAAACAGAGTCTGTATATGTCAATTCTATCGGCTATCTGTGGTGTGAAAGAAAAATCGCCAGAAAGCATTATTCAAGCAACAATGATGGCTGGTGAAGATCTGACAAATTCAATTAAAAGGGATTTACTGAAATATAGTATCAACGATCCGTTTTGGTCCTTAGTTAGTAATACAACGGGCTACCAAGGAGAAAAGAATGTGGATGATCTAACAGTCCATGTTCTTTTAAGTGCGTTGTCTAGAACGCTATCAAGTGATGTATTGTCCGGTTTAGAAAATAAGTATTCAGATCTGCATAGTGGATTTTGTTACGATTTAGTATTTAATTGGATACATAGTCAGGATAAAGGTTCTTTTAAACATATTGCAGATTCTGTAAGTGAAGGATTGTGTTTATCTAATCGGTTTCAAAAATTTTCCATAGATGATTTAGTAAATACCGACATTCTACCTATTCTAGATGAAGTGATTGTTTCCAAAGTGATTGCAGGAATTTTAAATCAATCTTTAAACGCACAATTTATTAAAGAGGTTGTTGAGAAAAGAAAGACATCTGCTTGGTATGAAGAGTATGCCTATTTTTATGAAGGTATTTATCAAGTGGCGCTCATGAAGGAATTCTATGAATCACATGTACATAGCTTTCATCATGTGAATGCCAAGGAAATGTGGGATACCTATACGAAAGATTATTTTTATATGGATACGTATTATCGGGAATTTCATAATGCGTTTCGTACTTGCCTAGAGACTTTAAACACCAACTTAGATGATTTATTTAAAGAATTGGCTGAATATGTAGAAAAAGAATATAAGAATTGGTATTTGGAAAAATTGGCTAGTAATTGGAATACCGTCATTGAAAATGATTTAAAAGCTACGGGGCAAATTGCTCATATTCCGCAACAAACGGATTTTTATCAAGATATTGTTAAGAAGGTAGATGGTAAAGTCTTTGTGATCATTTCAGATGCCATGCGTTATGATGTTGCTTATTCTTTAGCACAACAATTGAAAACGGAAACCACAGCAAATGTAAATATCACAACGCAGCAAGGAATTTTTCCAACCATTACCAAGTTTGGGATGGCAGCCTTGCTCCCTCATCATGCATTAGAAGTAGTTGTAAACAACGGTAGCACAAAAGTATTAGTAGATGGGCATTCCAGTGAAATGAGTGATCGAGATGATATCTTAAAAGCTTTTAGTGAAAACAGCGGTGCCTTAAAGTTTAAAGATATGATTAGTATGAAACGAAATGAGCGACGAGCTGCTATCAAAGGAAAAGATATTGTGTATATCTATCATGATACAATTGATGCTTCGAGTCATAATGATGAAACTTCAGTTTTTGAAGCTTGTTCCAAAGCTATCACAGAAATTAAAAATTTAGTATCTGTTATTTGTGGAGAATTAAATGGTTTAAATGTTCTTATTACTTCCGATCATGGCTTTTTATATACTTACGAAGCATTAAGAGAAGATGACAAAATGGAAAGAAAAGACTTTAAACAAAATGTCATTGAACAAGGACGAAGATATGTAATAACGGATAAAGATGCCAATCCGGATTTCTTAATGTCTGTAAAAGGGATTTATAATGAAGCTGACCTATTGGGTTTTGCACCAAGAGAAAATATACGTATCAAATGTGCAGGTGGAACAAGATTTGTCCATGGAGGCACCAGTTTACAAGAAATGTGTGTTCCGATTATTCAATATAAATATTTAAGAACTGGATACAAATCTTATCGTTTAAACAAGGATAAATATGATATGAAACCAGTCACTGTATCATTATTGTCTTCCAACCGTAAGATTTCCAATATGATTTTTAATCTAAGCTTTTATCAAAAAGAACCAGTGAAAGATAATTTTGTGGCTTGTACATACTATGCTTATCTTACAGATTCAATCGGTAATGTGGTCAGTGATAAGCAAAAGATCATTGCAGATAAGACAAGTACGATTTCCAAAGATAGAGAAATCAAGTGCACATTTAACTTAAAATCACAAAAGTTTGATAGTAAAGAAATCTATTATCTGAATATAGTGGATGAGGATGGTGTTCAAGTGCCGGTAAAAGAAGAAATGCAAATCGATATTGCGATGTCATTTGATGAGTTTAATTTCTTTGACTAAAGAAAAATTTTTGAAGAAATGGAGGTACATATGGCAGATAGAGAAATAATAAAGGAAAAACTAAGGGATAATTTTGCAGGAAAAATTGTTCGCAAAGATCTAACAAAAAAGATAAAGGAAGGTGCGAATGTACCTGTCTATGTTTTGGAGTTCTTACTTGGTCAATATTGTGGAAGTGATGATGAAACGATTGTTGAACAAGGAATCGAAAAAGTAAAAAAGATTCTATCTGATAATTTTGTACGTCCAGATGAAGCCCAGAAGACATTGTCTATATTACGTTCCAAAGGCTTTTATACTATTATTGATAAAGTGACGATTAGTTTAAATATTCGAAAAGATGTCTATGAAGCAGAATTCTCTAATTTAGGTATTAAAGAAATTCCGATTTCTTCAGAATATCCAGAAAAGTATGATCGTCTATTGTGTGGAGGTATTTGGTGTATTGTTCAGCTGGAATATGAGTTTGATGAAGAGGATAAAAAAGGAAATCCCATTAAGATTGTCAAATTAAATCCCATACAGATGCCCCGTGTAGACATTGATCAACTTAAAGAGGGCCGTAAGGCATTCAATAAAGAAGAATGGATGGATGTTTTATTGCGTTCAATTGGTATGGAACCAGATCAATTCAATAAAAGAGAAAAATGGTTGTTGTTGATTCGTTTGATTCCACTGGTAGAGAATAATTATAACTTTTGTGAATTAGGACCTCGTAGTACGGGTAAATCACATATTTATAAAGAAATTTCACCAAACAGTATTTTAGTATCGGGTGGACAAACAACGGTTGCTAATCTTTTCTATAATATGGCTAAACGATCGGTAGGACTTGTTGGCTTATGGGATTGTGTTGCCTTTGATGAAGTAGCTGGAATTAAGTTTAAAGATAAAGATGGTATTCAAATCATGAAGGACTACATGGCCAGTGGTTCTTTTGCTCGTGGAAAAGAAGAAAAATCTGCATCTGCTTCTATGGTTTTTGTTGGAAATATCAATCAAAGTGTGGATGTTTTATTAAAGACATCATCTTTATTTGATCCATTTCCCGATGAAATGGGAACCGATACGGCCTTCTTAGATCGTATTCATTGTTATTTACCTGGATGGGAAGTGCCTAAATTTAGGCCAGAACACTTTACGGATGATTATGGTTTTATTACAGATTATTTAGCAGAATTTATTCGTGAACTTCGTAAAACCCAAGAAAGTGATGCTTTAGATAAGTACTTTAAATTGGGAAAAAATCTGAATCAAAGAGATACGATTGCAGTAAGAAAAACCGTATCTGGTTTAGTAAAGTTGCTGTATCCAAATGAGGATTATACCAAAGAAGAATTAGAAGAAATTTTATGTATTACATTGGAAATGAGAAGACGAGTCAAAGAACAATTAAAAAAGATAGGTGGCATGGAATTTTATGATGTAAATTTCTCATATATTGATAATGAAACTTTTGAAGAAAAATATGTATCCGTTCCAGAACAGGGAGCAAGTACATTAATTCCAGAAGGTATGTGTAATCCAGGACAAGTATATACAGTATCTGTTGGTAAATCGGGTATGATTGGCTTGTTTCGATTGGAATCACAAATTCTTCCAGGTAATGGTAAATTTGAACGAAATGGTATTGGAAGTGATCGTGAATGCCGTGAAAGCACACAAACTGCATTCAATTTTTTGAAAGCTAATAGCAATCGAATCAGCCAATCCATCAGTACAACCACAAAAGATTACATCATTCAATATCAAGATTTACAAGGCATTGGAATGACACATGATTTGGCATTACCGACATTAATCGCTATATGTTCGATTGCACTACAAAAACCAACTGTTAGTTCACTTGCCGTAATTGGTGATATCAGTATTAGTGGATCTGTAAATAAAGTGGAGAACTTGGCCAATACATTACAAGTATGTTTGGATTCTGGTGCTAAGAAAGTATTGCTTCCAATTACAGCAGCAGTTGATTTAGGAAGTGTACCTTCAGAATTAATTAGTTGTTTTCAATTGATTTTCTTCAACAGTGCAGAAGATGCCGTCTTTAAGGCTTTAGGCGTAGAATAGTAGATACTTGTAAGAAGAAATAAAATTTTCATATCGGAATCTTTCAATGAATGAGATCATTCATTATCTTGCCTTTTTCGTTACAAGATTATGGCAGATCCATGTATTTGAAGAAGGAAATACCCGGACGACAGCTATATTTTTTATTAAATATTTGCGAACCCTTGGATTGGATGCAACAAACGATATAATCGCTGAGAATGCATGGTATTTTCGTAATGCACTCGTGCGCGCCAACTACAATGATCTAAAACAGGGAATCCATGAGACCACCGAATATCTAGAGTTGTTTTGAGAAATCTTTTACTTGGTGAACACAATTCCCTTCAAAAACGGACGTTGCATATCCATAAAGCATTCAAAAAACCGGACATTAATGGTATGTTCACACCAAAAACAACGAATCAAATCTTGGCACTTCGAAAGAAATTTACAAGTCAGTCTGTTTTTGGTCGTTCGGATATCATGTATGCATTGGATATAAAAGTATTCAGAGCATCGGAGTTGTTAAAGGAAATGAGAGAAAAATATCATTGAATCGGTTTTGGGATTGGGTAAGGAAAAGTACCGATTTAAATCTTGAAAATGATTACTGACAAATGTGACTCACATCTTATTTTTTTGTATAAGAATTAGAAATGAAAAGGGAGGACCTATGATCAAAATCCTATTTGTCTGTCATGACAGTATCCCTAAAAGTCCCGGAAAAGCCAGTAAAAATCAATGGATTCACGAAAAAGAAAGGCACTTACTACACTACTACTACACCATTTTTGAAAGAGCCTTGATGTGACATAAGATAGTAAAGAAAAGATAATAGACTGTTTAATACAGTTTGAGAAGGATTATATTGGTTTTTTAATTTTTTTTTGGGGGGGTGCCATAACACGGAACGGAATTATAGATAGAAGATTGCCATGCGAACATATAGTTTTAGTTTCTTTAGGTTCGCTTTTGGACTTATGATATACAAAAAAGGTATTATTTAGACGTAGGCACGAGGGTATCGTGAAATTCATACTGAACTAGTTGGGAAAAATATATTGATGATATAATAATGATTCTGCTTTGTATGTTTTTCTAATAATTTTCATTACTAGGAGCACTTTTATTTTGTGGATCATTTTATGTTATTAGAGGGTATTTACCTTAGGAGCGAGGACACCTTGTTCTTGATTTCCTTTATGATATTATTTGTGACAATTGGTTATCTTGGGCCTTTCCAAAAGTAGGATAATAAATATTAGAACAGCCAACAAAATAAATATTTTCCATAAGGAGTTGAAAGAATGAAGTTAAAAAAAGAATTTGAAGATTTTTACAAATGTATAAGAATTGATTCGGAAACACAAAACCTGATTGATAAGCGAGAAACGTTGGAAGGAGAAATTAAAGATAAATTTCCAACTATTTTGAAAAATCATGATATTGAACTTAATAAAAGTGATATTCGTATGATTGATCAAGGAAGCTATAAATATAATACAACAATCAAATCTACAGTGGTTGATCGTGATGTTGCAGTGATGATTCCACTTGATATATCTGAGAATCCGGATCCTCGCAAGATTAAGAAATATCTTAAGGAATCTATAGATATACCTGTTCGTTCAGTATCAATCAAAGAGCCTTGTATAAGAGCAGAATATTATGAGAAAGGAGAAGAATGGTTGCATATTGATCTTCCTTTGTACGCGGATGATAATGGGGAAATATATTTGGCCAGAGGGAAAGCAAGCAGTAATGAATATTTGTGGGAACGGGCAGATCCAGACGGACTGAATGATGATTTATGCGAGAAGATTAATGGACATTATCAGTTAAGGAGAATCATTAGCTTCGTCAAGAAGTGGAAGAATGAAAAATATTCAAGTTCTACAAAAGATCATGAGGTTCCACCGAGCATCGGACTTACATATTTGGTCTGTGATTGTTTTTCAGAGCAAACAAGCAACGATGAAGACGACGATTTGCTCGCCTTACAGAAGACAATGAAATCTATAAAGGATAAGTTTTTATGCACTAAAAATGCACAGGGAGAGATAGCATCAGCAGATATTAGTAGATATCTTCCAGTTCAACCATACACAGATATATTTAAGAAAATGAGAGATAGTAGTACCAGTTATATGATTACGTTTTATAAGCGCCTTTCAATTGCAGTTGATAATTTAACGAATGCTGTAAATGTAGAATCAGCACATGATGCGGCGGAATATGTTCAAAAAGTTCTTGGTCCTGAGTTCACAGTACCAGCAAAGGAAGCAGTTGCAGTAGCTACGCAGAGTAAGAAGGAGCATAGTTTTGGATGAGCAGATGACAGCAAAAGAAATACTGGAGACATACGATAATATTGTTGTTATTCAGGTTTACCTTGAAGATTGGGTTATGTTTAGACTTTTTGGAAAGGAATTTTTGCTTATGAGTCCGTCAAAGGATGACATAAGTTCTACGGCAACAATATGTTTATATAATGATGAGGGCTTGGATTTTCCGCATATACTTCTGAAAAATATTAATATAGATGAAGGGGAAATGTTACCGGTCGGAAAGTACAGGTTGGTTTGTTTATATGAGCAAGAGAGTGTTGTTCAGTCTTTGTTTTCATATGAAGATAAAATTATGGACGCTGTGGATCGGCTGATAGAATTACTAACAATGACGAAAACGGAACGGGAAAAAGAGTTTCAAAAGGAATTCTTATATTATTGGAATAGCGCTGCTGATTTACAGTGCGCAGATGTTTATTTGAAGCAGGATATTAAATTTTGTAAGTTACAGAAATATTGTAGCGGAACAATAACCAGGTATATTGAGCAAGATGTAGGGTTAATGGATCTCAATTCTCGTAATTCCAAAGGGGAAAGAAAGTGGCAGCAACATTTTGAAACAGAAGTGTTTTTCATTCCGATTACTGACAGTAGGGAAATTTTACCACCATATCGTAATCATTTTTGGACTATCGAAAATGTCAAAGAGATCATTTATGGTAAGCAGATTAATCATATCAGTGCTGATACATATTTTCAGTTGAAAAGTGAGATTGTATATACACAAAATGTAATTCTTGTATTTGAGATGAATGGGGTGCATACAAAAGTTTGCTTTGCTGTGATGGTAAAATGCAAGAATAGGAGCGGAAGAACACTGCTTGAAAAGGTAAATGAAGACGGGATAGAGATATCATTGATTGCTACAAAAAGAAAGGATTATTTGTATTTAAACGAGATTATTGGCAATGACAGAATTTTATATGATAAGAAAGTACTCCTTGTAGGGGGCGGATCATTAGGAAGTTATGTAGCGCCTGAACTGGTGAAAAATGGTGCTTCTGATATTGTGCTTTATGATGGAGATAAGCTGTATGATGAAAATAGAATGCGTTGGGTATTTGGTGGATTAGGTATTAACTCAAATAAAGCTAATATACTTGGGCTTTTACTTAAAATGATTCATCCACAAGTGCATACAGAAATTCACGAAAATAATTTGGATGAAGAAGCACTGAAATCCGAACTACAATCGGTAGATTTGATCATTTTCACGATTGGAAGTAGTGATATGCAGTTGAGGTTTAATAGGATATTGAGTGAACTGCATTGTAAAATACCTGTTTTCTTTGTATGGCTTGAAGCTGGAGGTCAATATAGTCATATATTGACGGTTAATTACGAAAAACAGGGATGCTTTGAGTGTTTATATACGAATGCAGATGGTGAACTTGTAAATAATCGGGCTATGCTAAATACGGAAGCTCAGTTGGAAAGCAGTTTGGTCAGAAACGGTTGTGGGGGAACTAGAGCTGCATATGGAACATCTGTTTTGCTTAGAACAGTGGCTGTGTTGCTTAATATAATGCAAAAGGTTTTTTCGGGAGAAATAAAGAATAATACGTTAATTGATATTTTATCAGATAAGGTGTCATATCCTGCACATATTATTCCGATGGAGGGATGTAATTGCTGTGGAAATAGAAAAAAGTTGCAAATGTGTGAAACTGAAACTTCCAAATAATAAGGTGGTCGATGTTTTATCGCCTGTTCTAAACGAAATGTATCAATGGATACAGAATTCGGACGGAAAGCCGGAAAGTGGTGGTTATATTGTTGGGTATCGACACAAGGAAACGGGGCATATTTCTCTTGAGACAGTATCGCATCCTTATATGTTAGATACTAAAAATCGGCTTAGATTTAACATAAAAGACCCAGGTCATATGCTCTTTCTAAAAAAGGCAGAACGCAATAAAAGTTATTATATGGGGGTTTGGCATACACATCCACAGCGGATTCCCATTCCATCTAGTATAGATTGGGTAGACTGGACAGATTCTCTAAAAGAAGAAAAAACGGGATGTGAGTATATTTTTTTTGTAATTGTGGGTATAAAGGAATGGCGTGTTTGGGTAGGAAATTCACAAAATGGTATAATTACTGAAATTTTTGAATGTGAAAAGGGAAAGGATGGTTTATATCGATAGCAAAAGACGGGGAAATGAATATGGAAATAATAAAAAAAATAAAGGCAAATTTTGTCCAAATAGTAGAAGTATTGATATTAATAATAGTAATCTTTTTGCCATATATGCTAGATATTCCCTCATGGTTTGTGGCTTATTTGAAACATCACAAACCAGAACCAGACATTGGCGATTTTCTACCATATTACATATTAAAAACCGGCAATATGGCGATTATTTCATTGAGTTTATTATTTGTTACTCTTATAGCAATCCGTAGATACAACAAAGAATTTATAATGAATAATGATAATGTATATCATAATTATCCATATGTATGGTATTGGTTTTGCGCAAAAGTGTTGGGAATTAAAAAATGTAATCTTATTTTAGTACCGATATACATGCAGTTTAAACTTGTTGTTGAAAATATATTTAAAGATTACCCATTGGATGAAGCGGATTTTCCGATAATTGAAGATGAGCCGGAGTGCATCGTCAAAAAGAAAAATATGAGAGCAGATTTATTGGAGATAAATTTAATTCTTGAGGATACCTATGTTATAGAGTCAAACCAAATACCGTTTAGAAAGAAAACTCTACCAACAATTAAAATTAGCAGAAATATTGGAAATAGCCATACTCGCCATTTTAGCCCTAAATTTGTAAATGCAGTATCTGAAGAAATTAGGAAACTTCCACAAGTATATATAGTCAATGTTTATGCTACAACCAATCCAATGAATACGGTACGAATAATACGTTCTACGTTTAAAATGGCGGACCGAGGAAATATTCAGCATGTGTTTGTTTATCAGCAGAAGCGTAGCGGTATGCGTAGATTTGATGGAAAAGGACATAAGATTTATTAAGGTTTTTCGCTGTTTACTAATATATTAACTGTTTTATCTAATATAGGTAAAGGCGATTAGGAATGATACGGGAAATTAGTAATAAAGTTGAGATTACTACGGCACTAAAACTTATATGGGAAACATTTTTACAATTTGAAGCTCCTGACTATTCTGATGAAGGTGCTAAATCATTCCGGGACTTTATTGAAAATGAAAATATTGTAGCTTCTCTGGAATTTTGGTGAACCTATGAAAATGATGACTTGAGAGGCGTAATTGCTACAAATGAAAATCGAAAGCACATTTGCTGCTTTTTTGTGAAATCCAAGTACCATCGCTGTATTTTTCATTCAATATTTGCGAACCCTTGGATTGGATACCACAAATGATATTTTCGTAATGCCCTTGTACGCGCAAATTATAATGATTTGAAAAATCTTTTACTTGAGGAACAGAATCCCCTGCAAAACCGGACGTTGCATATCTGTAAAACATTCAAAAAACCGGACATTGGTGATGAAAAACCGGACATTGACGGCATGTTTTCACCAAAGACCACAAATCAAATATGGATGCTTCGAAAGAAATTTACAGACCAGTCTATTTTTGATCGTACGGATATCATGGCTACATTGGATAAAAAGTGTCCAGAGCATCGGAGTTGGTGAAAGAAATGTGAGAGAACAAATGAATTGAATCGGTTTTGGAATTTGGAAATCGTGAAAGCGGGATAACCAGTCCAATTGTCTCCATCATAGAAAATCAAGACAAGATATGTTAATTTAGGAATGAAAGAAAAAGGGGAGGTTCTATGCTCAAAATCCTATTTGTCTGTCATGGCAATATCTGTCGAAGCCCGATGGCTGAATTTATCATGAAGGATCTATGTCGAAAACAGGGATATACCATGGAAGTGGACTCGGTTGCGGCTACCTATGAAGAAATTGGCAATGATATGTATTATCCTGCTCGTTCAAAATTAAAAGAGAAGGGGATCCCATTTTCTAAAAGACAGGCACGCATCTTAACCAAATCGGACTATCAAAAATTTGATCATATCTATTATATGGATGCGGAAAATCGAAGAGATATCTTGCGAATTCTTGGCTCAGATCCACAACACAAAGTTCAACGCTTATTACCCGATCGCGATGTATCCGATCCCTGGTGGACGGATGACTTTGAGACGGCATATCAAGATATATGGGAAGGATGCATCTATCGTTTGAAACAATTGGCACAAATGATAGATGCATATGAGTAACAATTGATGGTAAACCTCGGTATAATGAAATCAATCATATAGAAAAGGAGGTTTATTATGAATAACCAAAAAGTAGTCGTTGTGGGTGGTGGTGTTTTAGGTTCACAAATTGCGTTTCAAGCTGCTTATCAAGGATTTGATGTCACATTCTGGTTACGGATGGAAAGTTCCAAAACGCGCACGCAGCCAAAATTGGATCGATTGAAATCCATTTATTTGTCCTCTTTGGAAGCGTTGAAACCGTATTGTGGAACGGATTATCCGTATTATCCCCATGGATTGGTAGCTGATCTTTCACAAACCAGTGTTGCGGATATCGAAGCCAAACAAGCCCAAGTCGAAAAAGCCTATGCTTCCATTGTCTTAGAATTGGATATGGCAAAGGCATGTAAAGATGCCATGATCGTCATTGAAGCCATGTCCGAAGATTTGGAAGCCAAGATCGATATCTATCAAAAATTATCACAATATTTAGAACCGGATACGATCCTGGCCAGCAATTCATCGACCATGGTACCTAGTCAATTTGTCGATCATATTAAACGGCCCGAACGTTATTTGGCGATGCATTTTGCCAATGAGATCTGGAAATACAATATCGTTGAGATCATGGGACATTCCCATACCGATCCTCATGTATTTGAACAAGCAGTTGCGTTTGGGAAGGAAATTGGTATGGAACCCATTTGTTTACAGAAAGAACAACCTGGCTATGTGCTGAATTCCTTGTTGGTGCCATTCTTAAATGCCGCTTTGAATTTATATGCCAACGGCATTGCCGATGCGCCAACTATTGATAAGACATGGCGTAAAGCGACAGGAGCTCCATATGGACCGATGCAGATCTTAGATATTGTGGGACTTCAAACGGCTTATAATATTGCTCGAATGAATCCAGCTATGAAAAAAGTGGCCGATATGTTGAAATCCTATATCGACCAAGGAAAGACTGGTGTACAAGCCAAAGCTGGATTTTATTCATACGAGTAGTGTATGGATAAAATACGAATGAATCGTTAGATCTTGTGTAAGTTCAGGATGAAACGACAAGGCTACTTGATTGTGATACTGAACGGCAACGATATGATCTTCTACTTTCGATAAAATTTGCACATCGGGATCGACCTGCGTAAAAAAAGGCGCCCGAATAAAAATCATCTCAACGGCCGTGGACAAAAAAGTACCACGGCTTTTAAAACTATGACTTTGCCGTCCAAACGCATTGCGGCGAATGGTAACCGGTAAAGTTTGGAGATAGACTTCTTGTTGATCTTCAATTTCTTGGGATAGTAAGATGCTTCCAGCACAAGTGGCCAATGTAGGTAAGCCCTGTTCAATCTTTTCTTTTAACGGTTGTAAAAGATCTTCTGTTTCTAAAAGACTTCCTTGGGTGGTGCTTTCACCACCAGGTAAGATGATTCCATCAATTGCATCGAGATCTTCTTTGTGTTTGACCTCCAAAGGTTGGACACCCAATTCTTTTAATACCTTTTCATGCTCGATAAAAGCACCTTGTAACGCTAAGACACCCACTGTTTTCATTGTCCTCTTTCCTCCATGATCAGTTCAATTTCATCGGCATTGATGCCCACCATTGCTGGGCCAAGATCTTTGGATAATTCCGCTAAGATATTTGGCTCATTATAATGGGTGACCGCTTGCACGATGGCTTTGGCTCGTTTGGCTGGATTACCAGATGCAAAAATGCCCGATCCCACAAAGACACCTTCGGCCCCCAATTGCATCATCAAAGCGGCATCCGCTGGTGTGGCAATTCCACCCGCTGCAAAATTCACAACGGGCAATTGGCCATTCGCATGCACATATTGAAGCAAAAAATACGAGACTTGCAGTTGTTTGGCTAAATCAAACAATTCATCCGCACGTTTACTGACCACCCATTGGATCTGTGCCTGCATCTTGCGCATATGCCGAACGGCCTGAATGACATCGCCCGTACCAGGTTCGCCTTTGGTACGGATCATGGCTGCTCCTTCTTCAATGCGCCGCAAAGCTTCTCCTAAATCGCGGGCTCCACATACAAAAGGAACCTGAAATCGGGTTTTATCAATATGATAGGTATCATCCGCCGGACTCAAGACTTCGGATTCATCGATATAATCGATATCCAATGCCTGCAAGATCTGGGCCTCGGCGATATGACCAATTCGACACTTGGCCATGACTGGAATGGAAACGGCTTGTTGGATGCCTTGGATCATTTTGGGATCACTCATTCGCGATACACCACCCGCTGCACGAATATCAGCAGGAATACGTTCTAAAGCCATGACGGCACAAGCCCCGGCCTCTTGCGCGATCTTGGCTTGTTCCGGTGTTGTGACATCCATGATGACCCCACCTTTCAACATTTGTGCAAGTCCACGATTGATTGTTTCATTCATTTCTTTCTGCCTCCTTGTTTGTTCATGGTTCCCATGGTACTATCATTCTGGATATATAAAAATATTCAAATTATAATTATTTTAAAATACCAGATAGGAGACAAATATGCTGACCTATGATTTAAAACAAGCCAATATCCCATTGTATATACAAATCTATCAATGCATCAAAAAAGATATCGTAGAAGGAAAACTCCAACCTCATGAAAAATTACCATCCAAACGATCCTTTGCCCGCCAACAAGGTCTTAGTACCATTACGATCCAAAATGCATATGACCAGTTGATTAGTGAAGGATATGTTTATACCCAACCCAAACGAGGCTATTTTGTGTCACCCCTTTCCAATGTTCCTCATGCCAGCCCGGTTTCATTAGACTATCATTTGGTGAAACCATCTCCTGTTTATGAGATCGATCTATCCGGGAATGGCACCATGCATTTTCCTATGTCCAATTGGGCGAAACTTTCGCGTCGCATCTACAATGAACAAGCGGATGCTTTATTGAAACGCTCAGAAAGTGCCGGTACCTTGATTTTGCGAAAGGCGATTGCCTCCCATCTACAGTCGTTTCGCAATATGATGGTCGATCCCAATCAAATCATTGTCGGCGCAGGAACGGAATATCTCTATGGCTTATTGATTCAATTGTTGGGAAGAAATCAAACCATTTGTTTGGAAGATCCAAGCTATCCTCGCTTATCCCAGATCTATCAAAAACAAGATGTTTCTATCTGTTATGCTGGATTGGATCATCAAGGCCTATCCATGGAACAATTACAGAAAACCAAAGCCAATATTGTTCATATTTCTCCCAACCATCAATTTCCAACCGGTATTCGGATGCCTACACCTCGTCGCTATGAAATTCTAGCCTGGGCCAATCAACAATCTCATCGCTACATCATTGAAGACGATTACGATAGTGAATTTCGCCGTCATGGCAAACCATTACCTACCTTATTCAGTATGGACGAAAGTGATCGCGTCATTTATATGAATACCTTTTCGCAATCTTTGAGTCCAACCATTCGAATCAGTTATATGGTCTTACCACTCTCTTTAGCCAAACGGTATTATCAAGAATTATCCTTTTATGCGTGTACAGTATCCAATTTTGAACAATATACTCTGGCGGCTTTTCTAAACGAAGGCTATTTTGAAAAACACATCAATCGCATGCGATTGTATTATGGTCGTTTACGTAAACAAATCATGACCACGATCAAACAATCGGACCTACCCGTTGCCATCATTGAAAATGAATCCGGCTTGCATTTTCTTTTACAATTAAAAACAAACCTTTCCGATGCGCAGATCATCGAACACATGCATGCGGCCTCGATTCAGATCCATGCGCTATCGGATTATTATCAAAAACCCTATGATACCCATACGTTTTTGATTAACTATGCCCAATTGACACCAGAAAAGATGCAAAAAGTGTGTAAAGCATTTCTTTACATTATTTCTGAAAATAATTCTTGAAAATCATTGAAAATATGTTACGATATTTTCACAAAGAAACCGATGAGGCGGAGATCAAACGAAAAGATGTGCCAAAGCGAGTCTGGGACGGTGCAAGCCAGATGGTAACAATTTCGCAAATGGACCGCTGAGGGCATAGTCAAAAGCAATGCTGAGTATTCTATGACGTAGGATCGGCGTCAACGATCAAGAATCTGTTGGGATTCTCTAAGTGTACAGGTGATAACTTGTAAAACAAGGTGGCACCGCGGGTCTATTCACTCGTCCTTGATAGTTTTTTTCTATCGGACGAGTTTTTTATTTAGGAGGTAAAACCAATGTATCCTAGCTTTGCACAAATTCAATCGTATGCGAAAGACTATCGACGCGTTCCTTTATGCACCGAGATCTTCGCCGATATGTATACCCCTGTTCAAGTTCTTCAAATTTTGCGTAATGTATCGAAGCATACCTATGTACTTGAAAGTGCAAGTCAAGATCAACAATGGGGTCGTTATTCTTTTTTGGGCTATGATCCCACCATGGAAATCACATGCACCGATGGAAATATGCATATTCGTTCCCTCGATGGAACGATAGATGAGCAATTTCAAACAGCTCATCCCAAAAATGAATTAAGAAAGATCATGGAACGATATACCAGTCCCAAAATTGAAGGGCTGCCACCCTTTAGCGGCGGACTGGTCGGTTATTTCAGTTATGACTATATCAAATATAGTGAACCCAAATTGAAGCTCCATCACCACGATACCGATTTTAAAGATATGGACGTCATGTTGTTTGATTCGGTCATCTGTTTTGATCACTATAAACAAAAGATCATCTTGATGACCGGTGTCTTTACCTCGGATTTGGAAGCCTCCTATTCACAAGCCATCCAGAAATTGGCAGCCATGAAAAAGGTATTAAAAACAGGGAAGAAAAAACAATTTGCCCCCATTCATTTGGAAGAAGACATTCATGGCGAATGTACCGAACGTGAATTTGAAGACATGGTCAATACGGCTAAACACTATATTCACGAAGGGGATATCTTCCAAGTTGTGCTGTCCAATCCCATGCGTGCCAAAGCCACTGGATCTTTATTTGATACCTTCCGCGTCTTGCGCACGTCCAATCCCAGCCCATATATGTTCTATTTTTCCGGTGAAGATATGGAAATGGCGGGAGCCAGTCCAGAAACCTTGGCGAAATTAGAAAATGATACCTTATTTACTTTTCCCTTAGCCGGTACTACCACACGCGGTAAGACACCCGCTCAAGATAAAGCCAAGGAACGAGCGCTCTTAGCGAATGAAAAAGAACGAGCCGAACACAATATGCTGGTCGATCTTGGTCGTAATGATATTGGTCGCATTGCCAAAATTGGCAGTGTATCGGTCGATAAATACATGGCCATTGAACGCTTTAGTCAAGTCATGCACATTGGTTCAACCGTGACCGGTACCATTCGTCCAGATCTTGATGCCTTAGATGCACTCGATTCCATCTTGCCCGCTGGCACCTTATCAGGAGCCCCAAAATTTCGAGCGTGTGAGATCATCGATGAATTGGAACATTCCAAACGAGGCATCTATGGAGGAGCCATCGGCTACATCGATTTTACTGGTAACTTAGATACTTGCATTGCCATTCGTTTGGTGTATAAAAAAGATCACGAAATTTGTATTCGTTCAGGAGCGGGTATTGTTGCCGACAGTATACCTGAAAACGAATATCGCGAATGCCAAAACAAGGCCAAAGCCGTTGTTCAGGCAATCCAACAAGCACAGGAGGGATTTGAATGATTTTATTGATCGATAATTACGATAGTTTTTCCTACAATGTGTATCAATGGATCGGTTCCGAATGTTCGGATATCCAAGTGGCCAGAAACGATGAAATCACCCTGGATGCGATCAAAGCGGACCGTCCCGATGCCATTGTGTTATCCCCCGGTCCCAAACGACCCGAAGATGCCGGAATCTGTATCGATTTGATCCAAACCTTTTATCCAAACATTCCCATCTTAGGCATTTGTTTAGGACATCAAGCCATTGCCCAAGCCTTTGGCGCCACAATCACGTATGCCAAACAACTCATGCATGGTAAACAGGACACCATCCATGTGATCCAAGAGGATCCGATATTTGGTGGATTGAAACAATTTCCTGCGGCGCGATACCATAGCTTATCGATCCAAGCCGATACCTTGCCCAAAGAACTCAAAGTTTTAGCCAAAAGTGAGGATGACGAGATCATGGCTATCAAACATGTCAACTATCCACTATATGGATTTCAATTTCATCCCGAAAGTGTGATGACACCCGACGGACCTTTATTTATCAAACAGTTTATTTCAATGATTGGAGGACAAACAAAATGATCAAAGAAGCGATTGAAAAAATTGTAAGAAAAGAAGATTTAACCTATGACGAGGCCTATACCGTCATGAATGAGATCATGTCAGGAAAAACGTCACAAGTTCAAAATGCCGCCTTCTTGGCTGCCCTATCCACCAAGAGTGCACATATGGAAACCATCGATGAAATCAGTGGTTGTGCCCAAGCCATGCGGGAAAAAGCCATTCCCTTTGATCGCGGCGATATGGATGTGATGGATATTGTCGGAACCGGAGGAGATGGGGCCCATAGTTTCAACATTTCTACTACGGCTGCACTTGTTTTAGCTAGCGGTGGTGTCAAGGTAGCTAAACACGGCAATCGTGCCGCTAGTTCCTTATCTGGTACGGCCGATTGTTTAGAAGCTTTGGGTGTGAATATCCAACAAGATCCAGCCAAGGCCAAAGAACTCTTAGAAAAAGTCGGCATGTGCTTCTTCTTTGCGCAGAAATATCATACCTCGATGAAATATGTCGGTGCCATCCGTAAAGAATTAGGATTCCGTACCGTATTCAATATCTTAGGTCCATTGACCAATCCAAGTAAACCAAATTATTTCTTATTGGGCGTCTATGATCAATATTTAGTCGAACCGGTCGCAAAAGTATTGACCAAATTAGGCGTAGAACGTGGCTTTGTCGTTTATGGCATGGACAAATTGGATGAAATCAGCATTTCGGCGCCTACACTGGTTTGTGAAATTCGCGATGGCTTCTATCGAACCAGCACCATTACCCCGGAACAATTTGGCTTCCAACGCGCTTCCAAAGAAGATATCGTCGGTGGTACGCCACAAGAAAATGCCCAATTGACCAAGGATATCCTAGCAAATCAGATCCAAGGACCAAAACGTGATATCGTTTGTATGAATGCTGGTCTTGGTTTCTATATCTATGGAAAAGCCGCTTCCATGGAAGAGGGCGTTCAATTGGCGGATCAGATCATTACCGAAAAGAAAGGATTGGCAACCTTAGAAAAATTGATTGAGGTTTCCAATGCCTGATATCTTAGAAACAATTGCAGCAGCGACAAGAAAACGAGTCGAAAAAGAAAAAGCCGAAGTTTCCCTTGATCAAGTTAAAGCCCAGGCCGAAGCCATGCCGATGGGAAATCATTCCTTTTATCAAGCCTTAGCCAAACCGGACATATCCTTTATTTGTGAGTGTAAACAAGCTTCTCCATCCAAAGGACAAATTGTGGATGTCTTTCCCTATGTAGACATTGCGAAAGACTATGAACAAGCCGGCGCCGATGCGATATCGGTCTTGACCGAACCCCAATGGTTTAAAGGAAAATTAGATTATCTACAAGAAATCAGTTCGACTGTTTCTATTCCTTGTTTACGAAAAGATTTTACGATCGATCCGTATATGATTTATCAAGCCAAGATGTATGGGGCGAGTGCTGTTTTATTGATTGTATCCATTTTGGATCCGGATGAAATCAAAGCGTATTTCGAATTGGCAGAATCCTTAGGCATGGATGCATTGGTAGAATGTCATGATGAAAAGGAAGTAGAAATTGCGAAAGCGGTAGGAGCCAAGATCATTGGCGTCAACAACCGGAATTTACGCAACTTTTCCGTGGATTCGACCAATTGTTTACGATTGCGCCAACAAGTTGGCACCGATTGTTTATTTGTCGCTGAAAGCGGCGTCAAAAATCATGTGGATATTCAAAAATTAGAAGATGCCCAAGTCAATGCGGTATTGATTGGGGAAACCATGATGAAAGCAGTCGACAAGAAAGCGATGTTGGAAAGGTTAAAGTATGGCCAAGATTAAAATTTGTGGTTTGCGTAGACAAGCCGATATTGAAATGGTCAATACCTATAAGCCGGATTATGGTGGCTTTATCATTGACTTTCCCAAAAGCTTTCGTTCATTGGATATAGAAGAAGTAGAGAAACTCACCAAACAATTGGATCCAGATATCATTTCCGTTGGCGTGTTTGTGAATGAAGACAACGAAGTCATTCGTGATTTATTGACACGAAAAGTCATTCAAATGGCCCAGTTACATGGTCAGGAAACGGAAGCGGATATTCAATATCTCAAATCCTTTGGTCCCATCATCAAAGCCTTTGAAATCCATAATGAAGAGGATCTAGAAAAAGCCGCGCAAAGCAGTGCTGATTATGTATTATTAGATAGTGGCAAGGGAAGTGGCCAAACCTTTAATTGGCAAATGATCCAAGCCATGGATCGTGCCTTTTTTCTAGCGGGTGGATTGGATGAAACCAATATTGAACAAGCCATTCAAACGGTTCACCCTTATGCCATCGATATATCGAGTGGGGTAGAAACCAATCGAGTCAAAGATGCCAATAAAATACGAATGTGTGTACAGAAAGGAAGAAAATTATGAGTAAAGGACGATTTGGAATTCATGGAGGACAATATATTCCGGAAACCCTCATGAATGCCGTTATTGAATTAGAAGAAGCCTACAATAAATATAAAGATGATCCAGAATTCAATCAAGAACTGGAAACCTTGTTGAATGAATATGCCGGACGACCTTCGCGTTTGTATTATGCGAAACATATGACTGAAGATCTCGGTGGTGCCAAAGTGTATTTGAAACGAGAAGATCTCAATCATACCGGTGCTCACAAGATCAACAATGTATTGGGTCAATGTTTGTTGGCAAAGAAAATGGGAAAGACCCGTGTCATTGCCGAAACCGGTGCTGGTCAACATGGTGTCGCAACTGCAACCGTTGCTGCTTTGATGGGCATGGAATGTGAAATCTTTATGGGTGAAAAAGATACCGAACGACAGGCATTGAATGTCTATCGTATGGAATTATTGGGTGCCAAAGTCCATCCTGTTAAATCTGGAACCGGAACGTTAAAGGATGCCGTTAATGAAACTTTCCGTGATTGGACTTCACGCATTGATGATACGCATTATGTATTGGGTTCTGTCATGGGACCTCATCCATTCCCAACAATCGTGCGTGATTTTCAAGCGGTTATCTCCAAAGAAATCAAAGCACAGATGTTAGAAAAAGAAGGACGCTTACCAGATGCTGTCATTGCGTGTGTCGGTGGTGGATCCAATGCGATTGGTTCTTTCTATCATTTCATTGATGATCCACAAGTCCAATTGATTGGTTGTGAAGCAGCGGGTCGTGGTATCCATACCAAAGATACAGCGGCTACCATTGCGACAGGTAGTTTAGGCATTTTCCATGGTATGAAATCCTATTTCTGCCAAGATAAGTATGGTCAAATTGCCCCGGTTTATTCCATCAGTGCTGGTTTGGATTATCCTGGCATTGGTCCGGAACATGCGATGCTGCACGATATGGGTCGTGCTCAATATGTACCGATCACGGATGATGAAGCGGTTGATGCGTTTGAATATTTATCACGTACCGAAGGTATCATTCCAGCTATTGAGAGTGCACATGCCGTAGCGTATGCCCAAAAATTGGTTCCAACCTTGCCAAAAGATAAGATCGTGGTCATTACGATTTCGGGTCGCGGGGATAAAGATGTCGCAGCGATGGCACGCTATCGCGGAAAGGAGATTTATGAATAAAAATATAGAAAGAGCCTTTGATCATGGCAAAGCCTTTGTGGCTTTTGTGACTTGTGGCGATCCAGATCTTGACACTACCAAAAAGATCATCAAAGCTTTAGAAAAAGGAGGATGTGATCTGATTGAATTGGGTATTCCTTTCTCCGATCCAACGGCAGAAGGCCCGGTCATTCAGGAAGCCAATGAAAGAGCCTTATCCAACGGATGTACGACCGATGATGTCTTTGAAATGATCAAAGAAGTTCGTAAAGAAACATCCATTCCCATGGTCTTCATGACCTATGCCAATGTGGTTTTCCATTATGGTACCGAAAAATTTTGTCAAAAGATGGTGGATACGGATATGAGCGGGATCATCTTACCGGATGTACCCTATGAAGAAAAAGATGAATTTGAAACGGTATGTCATCAATATGGATTGGATTTTATCCGCATGATTGCACCAACCAGTCATGATCGTATCCAGATGATTGCCGAAGATGCCCAAGGCTTCTTGTATTGTGTATCCAGTCTAGGTGTGACAGGAACGCGTTCTAAGATCACGACCAATGTCAATGAAATGGTCGATATTGTTCGTCATGTGAGTGATATTCCTTGTGGGATTGGTTTTGGTATTTCAACGCCGGAACAAGCCAAAAAGATGACCGAAAAAGCAGATGCGGCCATTGTCGGTTCGGCCATCATCAAGATCATTGCGAAATATGGAAAAGAAGCCCCCGATCAGGTGGAAGCCTATGTGCGTTCCATGGTCGAGGCCATACGGTAGAGAAGTCATTCTCTACCTTTTTTTGAGCAAAAAACGATAGAGAGGGATCACTTGGATCGTTATTCCTTTCACTTGAATGGTTTCTTCCTCTTCATGAGTGATGATGTAGTAAGATTGAGCTTCATGAAAATGCTGTGCCAATTTCACTAAATTATCGACTTCTCTTTTTCGTGTATCTAGATTTTGAATGCTCCAAGCCACTTGGATTGCAGTCTGTGTTGAAGGTACAAAAAAGTCAATATCAATACCCGTTTTAGAAGATTTTAAGTAATAAATAGGATGGGCATACATTCGTAAAAGAGTAATCGCAACCAAGTTTTCTAAAAGAGCGGTATTGTTGTCATCTACAAATAAATTTAAAAAGCCATTATCCAAAAAATAGAATCGTTGAATACTTTCTTTTTCAACAAATCGTGCAAAATAATTTTGTACAGAAAAAATCAAATATGCATTTTTCGCATATTGAATATAAGAAATAACAGTATCTTTACTCATACGAAGACCAATGCTTTTTAGGGTATTATACAGTTTTGTATAGGACATTTCACTACATACGGTTTCTGCAATCTTTTTCATCAGGATCCGCAACCCCATTTCATTTCGAATCCCATTTCTTCCGGCAATATCACCAAGTAGAACTTTTTGATAAATTCCTTCTATATATGGCCGTTTGTCCAGATATAATAGCGATTCAGGCAATCCTCCTTCATGCATAAAATCATTGGCCGATTGACGAAGCTTACCAATATCACTCGATGTATACAATGCCATATCATAAGAAATATTTCTTGCGGTTACATATTCTCGAAAATTATAAGGCATGATATTTTGGGATAGATACCTACCGCCTAATCGTGCTTCCATATCTCGACTTAACATGATTGCATTACTTCCGGTAATATACATATGTGCTTTCATATCTGCCATTCTTCGTGCAAAACGTTCCCAACCTTCGATATTCTGAATTTCATCTAAAAAGTAGTAAGGGGTTCGTGTTGTTAGTTCGGCAGCCGTTTCAACAATATCGTTAAAATCTTCCATGCGAAATTCTGCAAGACGTTCATCTTCAAAGTTGATATAGATAATTTGATTCCATTTCACCCCCTTTTGAATCAAATCTTGGACCCTATCATACATTATTGTTGATTTTCCAGCTCGACGCATACCCGTTAATATATAGTTTGCATTTTCTTCAAATCGATATTCTCTTTGGATGATCGTCGCATGAGAAATGACTACATGTTGTTCCGCAATGATTCGTTTTAGTATTTCGTGATTCATGATATATACCTCTTCTCTTATTATATGAAATTTGTCGAATATAATCGACAAAAATAAAGTAAATTTGTCGATTATATTCGACAAATTTACTTCGAATAGAAAAAAGGTCTGCAATCATGAGTTCCATGAATGCGGCCATTCAATCGCAGATACATCATTATCATCTGCCTTTTTTTGTGATGTGGTTATGAACTCTTCGTTTCAAACGAAATTGGGGAAAAAAGAAAGAAATGATAGGCAACAATAAATAGAGAACCATCGCTTCTTTTGGATATTGTGTGGCCAAACCAATCAAGACGAGATTGATCAAAAGGACACTACCGGTACGAAGAAATAAAAATGTACGGAAATAGTGGATATATTCATTGAATCGTTGGTGGTGTGCCATATAAAAAAGCAACAATTCCAGCAACGAAACCAAAAGATATAAGATGCCATAACCAATCACGGATGCTTCTGTAGAAGTGTGCATGACCCATTTGGTCATGACCGGGATCAAGGCTAAAAATGCCAACAAGATGAAATCAACGACGACGATGCCATGATCGGCTGTATCCAAGGTCAAAAAGGTGCGATGGATATCGTACCAGAAGTTCGCAATCACAAAAAAGCTGATAAAAAAGATCAAGATGGTGCCCAGAAACGAATGGAACGATACATCGCCATGCGGATAGGGAAGTTCCAGGGCCATGATGGTGATATATATGGCAATCACACCATCATTGAATGTTTCCAAATGCGCTTTGGTTTGTTTCGGCAATTCATCTTGTACTTTTCGATACATATTCATTGCCTTTTTTTTATCGATTTGAGCCATATAACTCCCTCTTTTCTTGACAAAATTATAGCTTATTTTCAAAGAAAAAGAAGCAGTTGTCTGCTTCAAATCCGTTTATATAAGACCCGTAATAATTCCGGTTGGGTCTTGCATTGCGTGATCTTTTGGATCAAATCATCATCCTTGACGATGGTCATGATCTCATCATAGATCCGAATCAGCAATTTATCGTTTTCTTCAACATTCTTTGGTAGACCCAATAGAATGATGATTTGAACATCATCCACAGGATGCGAGAAAATTCCAAACGCAATGACCAATTCATTACTGATTGTTTGAATGGTATGAGGTAAGGCCAGCAGATGACCAAAGATCATCGTTCCTTTTTTCTCACGATCATGCATGCGTTCTTTAAAGCCTGCATCGACGGATCCTTCATCAATCAAACAATCCATCATGAAATCACAAGCCGATGTATAGGTATCATAATCACTCAAGTCAAAGAAGTTTTCTTCTTTTAATAAATTGGCTAATACATACCAGTTATCGTCCATGCTCGTATTGCTGGGTTGCCAATATTCAGCTTTCTTTAAGCGTGAACGTAATTGATCTTCATCAAAGATTTCACGAATATAGATGACGGGTCGATTGAGATCAAAATCAATCGGTACCGTAGATAAGACGACATCATAAGCATTCAATTTATCGGGTGTGATCTCATTGGGCGTAAATGTATCCACACGTGTATCACTATCGACAACATGTTGCAATTGAACCATGATCAAACGACTCGTAACAATACCCGAACCACAAACCAAGGCCATATGTTCATTGCGATGATGCAAGTTATTGACTTCGATAAACACCCCAAAGTAGGTAGCTAGAAAGCCAATTTCGCTTTGTGGGATCTCAACATTAAATTTCTTGGAGACGACATGCGCAGCAATGGTTGCCATTTCAAACGCAATAGGATATTTTTTCTGAATTTCTTCAATCAGTGGATTTTCGACTTTGATGCCATAGCGCAAGCGATTGATCATAAACATCAAATGATACATAAATTCTTCGGTGAATTCATAGGTATCAATTTGAATATCTAATTGATCATTAATGGCTTTTGTGATTTCCTCGGTCAATGGTGTGATCCTGTCATCCAATTTGATATTGTAGAGTTCCTCTGCATTGGTTGGTGTTCGCATACCAATGATTGGCATCAACATATAGATCTTTTCTTCAATCGGGAAGTCCACTTGCAGCAAATGTCCTACTTGATCGACCACGGTATTCACAAAGCCGAAGCCATCACGAGCTGCCAAAGCATAATAATACGTAGGTAAATGACCAATAAAATGTCCTTTTAGAAAACGGTCCATCATCAAGATAAAATAGTTCTTAAATTGTTGCTGAACGCGATCCGAAAAAGGATGACGAGTAAAATTGCTTTGGATAGTATCCAATATTTCTAGATCAATGGGATAATCATTAAATAAAGCATCATAACAGTTTTCAATCACATATCGACGAATATTGATTTCATTCCCTTGCAGGATCAATCCCTGACTGGTCTTGCCAATGATCGATAAATTATAAGGTTCAATCGTTTTCCGTAATTTTTTTAGGTCTTTGATCAATGTGGTACGGCCCACATTCATTTCATAGGCCAGATCATCGGTCAATACCGGTGAAAAAGAAAACATCAATTTACCAAAAATATAGTCCATTCGACGTGATGGTGAATTCATCAGATCATCGGTCGCAATAATATGACTATAGGCGGTTTGGAAGGAATCCACATCAAAGATGCGCAAGCTACAAATGCCCTGATCGGTTTCGATGATGCCACTATCTCCTAAGGTTTCATTGATAGTCTTGATGTCATTGCGAATCGTACGATCCGATACACTCAGTTTTTGCGCTAATAAATCAATAGAAAGGCTTGTACCACCACGCATTAAAGATAAGATATCCGCTTGTCGGTTATCGCCAAATAAACTCTTCATACAAGTCCTCCACTCTCTTACTTAACTATATAATAAACTAAAGGTGGGTTGTTAAATTAGGATTTTTCATCCAAAATGCAAAAAGGTGTATTAATGAATTTCGCAAATTTGGAAAAGAGGTGACCTATTTTCTTTCTTTTTCTTGGAAAAGGAACGCATTAAATGAAAGGGGTTTCTCAAATATGATATGCGTGTAAACAGAACCTGAGGCGTTCAAAAAGGAGGAGAATATGTCAGAAAGTTGGTTAGGTTTAGAGGATAAAGTTATTATCGTAACGGGTGGTGCTTCCGGTATCGGAAACCATGTAGTCACTACATTGGTCAAGGCCGGTGCCAAAGCGGTTATCGTTGATTTGACAGTCAAAACCGGTGAAGAAAAAGATGGCGCTTACTGTGTACAATGCAATGTCACTGATCCAGACAGTGTCAATGCGATGACAAAAGCGGTATTGGATAAATATGGACACATTGATGGCTTGGTCAACAATGCCGGTATCAATAAACCAAGATTGCTGGTCGATGTCAAAGGTGAACATCCGGAATATGAACTGGATGTGAAAACATTCGATCAAATGTTTGCCGTCAATGTCAAAGGTTTGTTCTTGGTCGCTCAAGCCGTTGCTCGTGAATTGATCAAACAAGGACATGGAGCCATCGTCAATATGTCCAGTGAATCCGGTAAAGAAGGAAGCCAGGGACAAAGTGCTTATTCCGCTACAAAGGGTGCTTGTGACAGCTTCACTCGTTCCTGGGCAAAAGAACTTGGTAAATATGGCGTTCGCGTCGTAGCCTGTGCACCTGGTATCATGGAAGCAACCGGACTTCGTACTCCAGCGTATAACGAAGCATTAGCGTATACACGCGGTGTGAAACCGGAAGATCTTTCAACCGATTACAGTAAACAGGTACCGCTTGGACGTGATGGAAAATTGGATGAAGTCGGCAACCTGGTTGCATTCTTAGTATCGGATCGTGCAAGTTATATCACAGGTACGACATACAATATTTCCGGCGGTAAATCACGCGGATAGAATTTAAAAAGGAGGAAACATGATGATCTGGTTATATGCATTGGTGATTGGCATCGCATTTGTCATTCAGTTTGTATTGAGCTCAAAACAAATGTCACAGTTCAATAAAGAGTTTGTAGCTCTGCGACGAAAAGGTAAGGTGGTTGTCGGTCGAAAATCGGGCGGATTCTTTGCAGGAGCCATCGTCATGTTCCAAATAGATGACAATGGTGTGATTCAGCAAAGCAAGAAGATCGAGGGAACAACGTTCCTGGCCAAAGTAAAAGATTTTCCTGGATTTGAAGGTATCTATGTGCGAGATCTAAGTCGCGAGATGGTCCCCAAGTCACATCGGAATTTGCGCAAAGCCGTGGAGGATGCCGCTTTGACGTATTCCAAATATGTAGCTGGTGAACCAATTCCGGATGCACCAAGTCCAGCGCAGAAGCTGAAGCTCGCCTTTGCCAGAAACAAGTCAACAGATTGACGGAAAGGTAGAGAAATATGAACGCAATTGTTAGTTTCGCAAAAGGTTTTATGAATTTGTTCGCATTAGGTGGACAGCAATTTACATCGTGGGTTACAGGTATCATCCCGACAGTCGTAATGCTGTTGGTATTGATGAATGCCATCATCGCTTTAGCCGGTCAGGAATCGGTAGACAAGGTCGCTAAGGTTTGTGGAAAGAATCCGGTATTACGTTACTTTGTATTGCCATTTATTTCCGCATTTATGTTAGGTAACCCGGTTGCATTGTCAATTGGTAAATTCTTGCCAGAATTCTACAAGCCAGCTTATTATGCATCCGCAAGTTATCACTGCCATACCAACAGCGGTATCTTCCCTCACATCAACGCTTCCGAGTTGTTCATTTACTTGGGAATTGCGAATGGTGTCACTAAATTGGGATTGGATGCAACGCCATTGGCTGTTCGTTATCTATTAGTAGGATGGGTTGCCAACTTCATCTCTGGATGGGCAACAGAATTCACAACAAAATATGTTGAAAAACAACAAGGTATCAAGTTAAATCGTAGCTTTGACAAAATGGGTCAAGAATAATAGCAAGGGAGCAAGAGTATGTCAAAATTAAGAGCAATTCGTATTGAACGCGGGCCACAGGGATTTGGTGGACCATTGGTGATCAAACCAACCGAAAAGAAAAATAAAGTTATGTACATCACAGGCGGTGGAACTCCTCCTGAATGCTTGGATAAGATCGTTGAATTGAGCGGTATGGAACCCGTTGATGGTTTCCATGGATCGGCACCGGAAGATGAATTGGCGATGGTCATCATCGATTGTGGTGGAACCCTTCGCTGCGGTATCTATCCGCAAAAACGTATCCCAACTGTCAATGTCATGCCAGTAGGTAAATCCGGACCTTTAGCGCAATATATCACGGAAGATATCTATGTATCAGCTGTTACTTCTAAACAGATCTCTTTAGCTGATGAAAGCGAAGCCGCTGCTGTGGAAGCTGCTCCAGCCAAAGAAGAAAAACCAAAAGGCAATGGTTTCAATGCGGATCAAAAAGTATCTGAGACCTTGGCTGCCCAAAAGAATAAATCCATGATGACTCGTATTGGTTTGGGCATGGGAAAATTTGTCAACACATTCTATCAATCGGCACGTGATGCGATCCAGACATGTATCACAACATTGCTGCCATTCATGGCATTCGTCAGCTTGCTGATCGGTATCATCAATGGATCTGGATTTGGTAACTGGTTTGCGTCAATCTTGACACCATTAGCTGGTAACGTCTTTGGATTATTGATCCTAGGTATCATCTGTTCCATTCCAGGTTTGTCAGCTTTGTTAGGTCCAGGAGCCGTTATCGCACAGATCGTTGGTACTTTAATTGGTGCTGAAATCGGTAAAGGAAACATCGCCCCTCAAATGGCATTGCCTGCATTGTTCGCTTGTAATACCCAGGCAGCCTGCGACTTCATCCCTGTTGGTTTGGGATTGGCAGAAGCTGAGCCAGAAACCATTGAAGTTGGTGTTGTCAGTGTCATGTATTCAAGATTCTTGACTGGTTGGATCCGTGTATTGATCGCGTTTGCAGCTAGTGCAGGATTGTATGCTTAATGATATAATTAATTAAAAAAATAAAATACTACAATATTGAAGAAAAGGAAGGAATTCGACATGGAAGAAATTTATAAGAATCAGGTAAAATCAATTGGAAAAGATGTAGGTGCATTTGCAGGAGCTGACTTTCTGATCATCTTTGGTGATAGTGCACCCGCCGAATTAAAAGACTACTGCTATGCCGTTGATGTCAATCCAATCAATGGGCAGATCAAAGCAGGCGATGTACTCCGCTTTGATGATCAAGAATATACGATCACGAGCATTGGGGATGAAGCCCCCGTTACTTTGACAGGCTTAGGACACTGCACGATCCGTTTCAGCGGTGATACGACACCGGAAATGCCTGGCAGTATGTATGTTGAAAAAAAGCCATTGCCTGAGATCCATGTCGGTACCGTCATTCAAATTGTAAGAAAATAGGTGAAAGTGTATGGAAAAAGAAGGCATCCATGAATATTTCCAAGTCGATGTCAATCAATTCCCCCACAACAATTCACAAACAGGTAAACTGATGCATCAGTTTACCTTCCACGAAGATGGGCATGGTGGGTTGATAAAAAAGATCCGCTATGATAAAGGAACGATCATTCCTTGGCATTGGCATCATTGTGGCCATGGTTTCTATGTTCTAGAAGGAACCTTGGAAACCAATCAAGGTTCGTATAAACCAGGTGATTTTGTCTGGTTTGATGCCAAGACCAAACAATGGCATGGAGCCGGTGATCAAGAAGATGCACTTGTGCTCTTTGTCACCGATAGTCTATGTGATATGAATTATCTATAAAAGAAAAGGAGGCAGACATTGTGGAGTTTGAAATTGAAGGCACGCTCAAATTGCCAACGCTCTATTTTGATGATGAGAAATTGGTCGTCAAAGAACGAGATGGTTCAAAAAAAGTTTATGCCTATACAGATATGAGTCATTTTGAACTATCGTATAAACAAATGTTTGCCAACTTTGCGACCTTTTCCTTTCAATATCAGAAGAAGTCGATCGTCATTCCGTATAATAAACTCTATACAAAGAAACTGGAACATGCCGTCGATCAAATCAAAGAAAAACAAAGGCAACCTAAAAAAAACTCTTCTTCCACCTTTGTTTTCGATGATTTGCCAACCGATCCTTTTGAATTCATGAAAAAATTCAAGGAAATGTTGGATTTGGGAATCATCACCCAAGAAGAATTTGAGGAAAAGAAAAGGGAAGCGTTTCACTTGAAAAAGTAAAGCATGAGGAGCAAGACCATACACTTGCTCCTTTTTTTGGTCTCTTTCTATCCAGACCATTTTTCGCTATAATAGAACCAGGAGCAAAAAAGACTTGAAATTATAGGGAGGTTTTCTTATGATCATTCAAAGTAAACGTGTCTGGATCCAAAATATTTTCATGCCAGCACAAATTGAAATCGAAGATCAAAAGATCAAACAAATTTATGCATATGGACAAAAGAGCGTTGATGTCGATTATGAAGATCAACGCATTGTTCCTGGCTTTATCGATCAACATACGCATGGAGCGTATACTTTTGATACCAATGATGCCAATCCCGAAGGATTGCGTCATTGGACCCGACAAATTACGGATGAAGGCGTAACGGCCCTTTGTCCAACGACCATTACCCAAAGTCATGAAGTATTATCAGCAGCTTTAAAAAATGTAGCCGATGTGGTTGAAAATGGCTATGAAGGTGCAGAAATCTTAGGCATCCATTTTGAAGGACCGTATTTGGATAAGGAACACAAAGGCGCACAACCCGAAGAATATTGTGTAAAGCCCAATGTGGAAGAGTTCAAAGCCTATCAAGCCGATGCCCATGGCTTGATCAAAGTTATCACCATGGCTTGTGAACACGATGAAGACTTTGCCCTGACGCACTATTGTGCAACCCATGGCATCTTAGTTTCGCAAGGTCATTCTGGTGCTAGTTATGAACAAGCTTGTTTGGCAATTGCCAATGGCGCCCGTTCGATGACTCATGTTTATAATGGCATGACGGGTTTTCATCATCGTCAACCAGGCCTTGTTGGTGCAGCCCTGCGTTTTCGTGATGTCTATGCCGAATTGATCTGTGATGGTCGACATGTTGATCCAGCTGCCATCAATGATTTATTTATGAGCAAAGGACGCGATGGAATCATTCTAATTTCGGATGGGTTGAATGCGAAAGGCTGTCCTGTCGGTAGTCGTCATCTGTTTGGTGGCCATGAAATTGAAGTCTATCCCGATGGTAGTGCCCATCTTGTACAAGCCGGTAACTTAGCGGGGAGTACTTTGCGGATCAATCGCGGTCTTCAAGTGGTTGTAGAACAAGCGCAAGTGCCTTTTGACTACGCGATCAATGCATGTACGATCAATCCAGCCCGAGCCTTAGGCGTAGATGATCGCAAAGGCAAATTATGTGCTGGCTATGATGCCGACATTGTCGTTTTAGCCGATAATTATGATGTCGTGCAAACCTATGCACGTGGAAGGGCATGGAAATGAGATGGCACAAATTGTATTGACCCGGATCGATAATCGCTTGATCCATGGACAAATCGTAACAGAATGGTGTAGTTATGTGCAAGCCGATGTCGTATTGGTAGCCAATGATGCTGTAGCTGGTGATAGTCTACGTCAAAGTTTGATGAAGATGGCAGCGCCTGCATCCATCCTTACGCGCTATTATACCTTGGCACAAACCATCCAAGCCTTAAAGACGTCGACATCGGATCAGCGTGTCATGCTTCTTTGTGAAACGCCACAAGATGTATACACTCTGGTAAAGGGTGGACTACCGATTCATACAGTCAATGTAGGCAATATGCATATGGCCAAAGGTAAACATCGCATTGCCACAACGGTGGCGATCGACGAAAATGATCAAGCCGTCTTTCGAAAATTAAAAGAATGTGGTGTGGAATTCGAAATTCGCCGCACACCACAATGTGCCATAGAAAAAAGCGATGCTTTGGGTTAAACATCGCTTGCACTGAAAAGATAATAGGCAGCATTGGCATACAATGCTGCTTTTTCAATGGCCTTTTCCATGGCTTTGATGGCAAGCAGGCCAACAAGATCCATGTCAGCTACAACTTCGTTGGTGGCCATCGCAAAGATGGTGTCACCATCATTGGAAGTAGCTACGGGATGAATACAATGGGCATACGCATTGTGACTCAGGGAAGCCACTTTATTCATCTGGGCTTTATTGAGATCCGCATTGGTGAAAATACAACCAATGGTCGTATTTTCATGGGCATTGGATTGATTTTCCATCCCATCGATCAAGGCATCCACTGTATAGATGGGTTTCCTTTTTTTTCGATCATAAGCACCGGCTAACCATTTGGTGGAATTGGCTTGATAAATGTCGCCACACGCATTGAGGGCAACAATAGCGCCAACTTTTAATTGATCCACTTGGACACATGCATGACCCAACCCGGTTTTCATGGCTTTTTCAAAACCAAACGCTTTGCCAACACTGGCACCCATGCCCGCACCGATATTGCCTTGGGATAGATCGATGGATTCACTATTCACACAAGCTTGATATCCCATGGCCTTATCGGGATACGCTTTGGGATTCCCTAAACCACAATCAAATAACGAAGCCTGACAAACAATGGGAATGTATATCCCTTTCATATCAAAGCCAATTTGGTGTTCACTCAAATACTGCATGACACCACTGCCGGCTTCCAAACCAAAAGCTGAACCACCCGATAACGTAACGGCATGGATCTTTTGGACCATATTTTTAGGATTTAATAAATCCGTTTCTCTAGTGGCAGGACCACCACCTCGTACTTCTACACCGGCTGTGGCACCTTGGGGGCAAAGAATGACTGTGCACCCTGTACCGCCTTCTTTGTCTTGGCTATGACCAATACGAAAGCCAGAAATTTCATTCCATTCGATCCATTTCATTTTCTTTCTCCTCACATGTGTATAAATCGGTTCGGCGAATTTGCCAAAAGGGCATACGATGACGAATGCGATCCATTTGGTCTAGATCAATATCGGCCATCGCAATGCCTGGTTTTTCATCCATTTCCATGATTTTTTGACCATTGGGATCCACGATCATCGAATGCCCATAGCTTGTATAGTTTTGATACGTATAGGCTGGATTGACCGCACAAAGAAAGACTTCGTTTTCCAATGCACGCGTTCGACATAGGATGTCCCAATGGGCTTTGCCAACGGCTTGATTGAAAGCCGCCGGAACAAATAAGATCTTGGCGCCATGTATAGCCAAGATGCGAGCTTGTTCACAAAAGCGAATGTCGTAACATACGAGGATGCCCATATGATCGACCACGCAAAATTGATTGCCTGGACGAAAGACATCCGCTTCGGTATAGTCGATTCGTCCATGAAAATGCATCAGATGCATCTTGCGATAGGAAGTAACCAATTGTCCTTTATCATACACAAAACAGGTATTATAGATAGAGCTGCCTGCTTTTTCGGCCATGGTTCCACCAATGATGCGTTGATGATTTTGATGGGACATTTTCTGTAAAAGATCCATTGCTTCCGATTGATAAACAATGGAAGTTTTCATCGCTTTATTTTCATAAGGAACTGTCCACATTTCTGGTAAGAGAACGATGTCGGCTTCTTTACATTGTTTGAGCTGGTTGGCCATGTTTTGAATATTTTTTTCAACATCCCTATCCACATACGATTGTATCAATGCGATTTTCATATCCATTCATTTTCCTTTAACCATGTATAGATACCACCATCATGGCAACTCGGTGCAATTTGAATGCCTGGTAGTCTTTTTAATTGGGATTCGCCATTGGCCATAACGACACCGATTTCAGCACGATCCAACATTTCCATATCCAAGGCCGAATCACCAAAGGCCAGATATTGATTGATGGGTTCATGAAAATGAGCCATCAAGGTTTCGATACCTTTATATTTAGAGATACCATGGGCGCGAATTTCTACCCAATTTTTCATATAGATGGGGACAATACCGGGCATCGTATCCAATTCCGGAATGGAGCGAAGCGGATCTTTGGGTCGCAACAATAAATTGGATAAGTGATCAGCCGGATGCCAAGGGTGAATTTTAACGTCTTTAAAATGAAAGGTGTCGATCATTTCTTGGATTTTTGGATCCCATCGAGTCGCAAATTTTACTTTCTTGCCAAAACCAATGATGCCCAATCCATGGTTTTCGGCATATTGGATGATCTGGGCCACATCATCAACCGCAAGGGAATGATCGATCAGCGTATGGAAATTTCGATCAAATACATAGGAACCAATACCAGTAATGTAGCCATCCCAATCGATCAAGTTTTCAAAATGATGCTCTTTGACCAGAGCCGGCGGTCGACCCGTACACATGATGAGTTTATAGCCTTTGGCTTTTAAAGCATGTAAAGCCTGGATATGCAACGGTGGGACGCTTTGAGAAATGTGATCATAAAGGGTGTTATCGAGATCAATAAATATCGTTTGTATGTTCGTTTTCATATTTGTATTATAATGCTATGATGGAATCATGACAAATTTTCAAGAAGATCTGATAGGCTGGTATCGAATCCATAAACGGCCATTATTATTTCGGCAAGATGCCGATGCGTATAAAATCTGGATCAGTGAGATCATGGCCCAACAAACACGTATTGAAGCGATGCTTCCTTATTTTGAGCGTTTCATTGAAAAGGTGCCGGATATTCCTGCCTTAGCCATGATAGCCGATGAACAACTCAATAAACTTTGGCAAGGACTGGGCTATTATAGTCGGGCTCGTAATTTGAAAAAATGTGCCCAAGTATGTATGGAAAAATATGACGGAAAGTTGCCGATGACCAAAGCCGAATTGGAACAATTGCCAGGAATTGGTCCGTATACAGCTGGTGCGATTGCTTCGATTGCGTATCATCAACGGGTCAGTGCCATCGATGGCAATGTGATTCGTGTCTTTAGTCGGTTGTATGATCTGCATGCCGATATGAAAAAGAGTGCGGGCAAGAAACAGGTCAATGCGAAAGTAGAAGCCAGTTTGCCGGATGAAGACCATATTTCCGACTACAATCAAGCCTTGATGGAACTGGGTGCTTTGGTTTGTATCCCTAAAAAACCACGGTGTGAACAATGTCCCATTCGTAGTTATTGTCAAACAGAGGATCCGGGTTCATTGCCGGTACTGTCCAAACCGAAACCGCGACGGATCGAACAGAAACATCTTTATATCTGGGTGTATCAAAATAAGCTTCGGATCGTGAAGCGAAAAGAAAAAGGGTTGTTGTATGGATTGTATGGATTTGATGAACAAAAGCCAGTAAAATATGAGAAAGAAATTCCACTCAGACCGTATACGCATATTTTCAGTCATGTGGAATGGCATATGGAAGCCAGTCTAGTCTTTGTGGATCGGGAAGATGAAAATTTTCATACATTGGCAGAAATTGATGCATTGTATGCGATTCCAAGTGCTTTTACACCTTTTTTAGAACAAGTTCAATCAGATTTCATGTTCTAAGCTATTTAGTTGTGTTATATTATATAAGTCGGAATATACCTTTCGAATGGAGGGAAATAAAACATGGGAATTTTAAGCGTTTTTTCAGAAGAACAACGAGAAATTAAATCATTAGCGAAAGAAGCAGATAAAATTATGGCATTAGAGCCCAAAATGCAGGCTTTAAGTGATGATCAACTTCGTGAAAAGACAAGTGAATATCGGAATCGACTACAGAATGGGGAAACGGTCGATGATATTTTATATGAAGCCTTTGCGACCGCTCGTGAAGCCGCTTATCGAGTGATCAATGAAAAGCCATTTAAGGTCCAGATCATGGGTGCTTTGGCCATGCACAAAGGTGATATTGCGGAGATGAAAACCGGTGAAGGAAAGACTTTGACAGCGACGATGACGGTTTATGCCAATGCCTTAGAAGGTAAGGGTGTCCACGTGATCACGGTCAATGAATATTTGGCGGGTCGTGATGCTGGATGGATGGGTGAAATTTATCGTTTCTTAGGTTTAACGGTTGGCGTCAATAAACGCGAATTGAGCCCAAAACAAAAACGCGATGCCTATGCGTGTGATATCACCTATACGACCAACTCGGAATTGGGATTTGATTACTTACGTGACAATATGGTCACCAGTGTTGATGAGCGCGTCATGCGTGGTTTACATATGGCCATTGTCGATGAGGTCGACTCGGTCTTGATCGATGAATCCCGTACGCCTCTGATCATTTCGGGTGGTAAGAAAAATACGGCCAATCTCTATATTCAAGCGGATAAATTTGTGAAGACACTTACCGCTCCAGAATATGAAACGGATAGTTTTACGCATGAAAAGAAATTGATCAGTGGCGATTATGATATTGATGAAAAAACGCGTCAGATCATGTTGAGTGAAGCCGGTGTAAGCAAGGCAGAGAAGTATTTTAAGATTGCGAATCTCTATGATACGGATCATACGCAATTGGTGCATCATATCAATCAAGCTTTGCGTGCTAACTATATCATGACCAAAGAAGTGGAATATGTCGTAACGGATGATAAAGAAATCGTGATCGTCGATCAGTTTACCGGTCGTTTGATGCCAGGCCGAGCGTATTCGGATGGTCTGCATCAAGCCATTGAAGCCAAAGAGGGCGTACCTATTAAAGAAGAAACGTCGACATTGGCAACGATCACCTATCAGAACTTTTTCCGTTTGTATGAAAAATTAGCCGGTATGACCGGTACGGCCAAGACCGAAGAAGAAGAGTTCTTATCAACCTATAATATGCGTGTTGTTTGTATTCCAACCAATCGTCCGATCCAACGTAAGGATCTGCCCGATGAAATTTATGCACATAAGAAAGATAAATACGAAGCATTGGTACGTGAAGTCAAGGCTTTATATCATAAAGGACAGCCGGTATTGGTAGGTACCATTGCGGTCGAAACGTCTGAATTGATCAGTGGCATGTTGAAACAAGAAGGTATTCCGCATCATTTGTTGAATGCGAAAAATCATGCCAAAGAAGCCGAGATCATTGCTTTGGCAGGTCGTCCGAAGAGCGTGACCATTGCCACCAATATGGCTGGTCGTGGTACGGATATCAAATTGACACCAGAAAGTCGTGAATTGGGCGGCTTAGCTGTATTAGGTTCGGAACGTCATGAATCGCGTCGTATCGATAATCAGTTGCGTGGTCGTTCGGGTCGTCAGGGGGATCCGGGCTTCTCCCGTTTCTATGTTTCTTTGGAAGATGATTTAATGATTCGTTTTGGTGGCAACAAGCTTCAAAAATTGTTTGAGCGTGTGGGGGATGAAAAGATCGAGTCCAAAGCGGTAACGCGTTCGATCACCCAGGCACAAAAGCGTGTGGAAGGGTATAACTTCGATATGCGTAAACAATTGTTGGATTATGATGATGTATTGCGTCGTCAACGTGAGATCATTTATGCGGAGCGAAATAAGATCTTGGAAAGCAGTGAAGTGCATGAAATGGTCCATGATATTTTTGAAAATGCCTTGGATCAAACGATCGAAGCCAATTTGACCGAAAATAAAAAGAATGTGGATGCCACGAATTTAGTGAAGTCCTTAGAGATGATGGGACTTCAAGAGGATAAGGCCATTCATGTTTCGGAAATTGAGGGCAAAAATATTCAGGAAACAAAAGAATATTGTTTGAATAAGATGTGGAATGGCTATGAAGATGAAATTAAATTGGTCAAAGATCAATTTATGCCTTTTGAAAAAACGGTCGTATTGCGAAATATCGATCGCAACTGGATCCAACACATTGATCAGATGGATAAGTTGCGTGGTGGTATTTATTTGCGTAGTTATGCCCAAAATAACCCGTTGCAACAATATGTCGAAGAAGGATTTGCGATGTTTGATGAGATGAACCATCGCATCAATCGTGAGATTGCTTTCTTCTTATTGAAAGTTCGAGTACAGGAGAATGCCTAATGGAAGTTTATGAACTAAAACAAGGATTAACTACTCACCTAGAGAAGTTGGAGTCTCTAGGTGAGTCTCTTTGACTTAGATACAAAAAAAAAGACCATTAAAGAATTGGATGATCAAACCATGGATCCCAATTTCTGGAGTGATCAGAAAAAAGCGCAGAAAGTGATTCGACAAAAGAATAGCTTGAGTCATATTGTCGAAACCTATTCATCTTTATGGGAAGAATTGAAATCATTGGATGAAACGGCTGATGCCCTCAAAGCGGATTTTGATGCCGAGTTGATGGAGATGGCTGAAGAAGAATATAAAGAAGTCAGCCATACCTTTGAAGAATTTGAGATCGAAGTCTTATTGTCGCATGAGTACGATCAAAACAATGCGATCTTGGAGATTCATCCGGGTGCTGGTGGTACGGAATCTTGTGATTGGGCCAGCATGTTGTATCGCATGTATACGCGATATGCCGAAAAACATGGCTTTAAAGTGAAGGTATTGGATTACCTACCTGGAGAAGAAGCGGGCATCAAAAGTGTGACTTTTTTGGTGGAAGGCGACAAGGCCTATGGCTATCTAAAATCGGAAAAGGGCGTACATCGTTTGGTTCGTATTAGTCCTTTTGATGCGGGGGCTAGAAGACATACTTCCTTTGCGTCTTTGGATGTCATGCCACAATTTAATGATGAAATTGAGATTGATATCAAGCCCGAAGATATTGAATTTGAGACCAAACGAGCTTCCGGGGCTGGTGGACAACACATCAATAAGACCGATTCGGCAGTGCGTTTGGTGCATAAGCCAACCGGCATCGTGGCAACGTGTCAGAATGGCCGTTCGCAACATGAAAATCGGGAAGAGGCCATGCGGGTCTTAAAGTCGCGTTTGTATCAGTTGGAAATTGAAAAACAAGAAAAGAAATTAGCGCAGATCAAGGGCGAACAAGTCGCGAATGAATGGGGCTCCCAGATTCGCAACTATGTGTTGCATCCATACAATTTGGTCAAAGATGTTCGTACGGGCTATGAAACCAGTCAGGTCCAGGATGTCTTGGATGGCAATCTGGATGGATTTATCTTTGCGTATTTAAAATCAAAGGTGCAGTAATCACTGCACCTTTATTTAATGTCTTTGAAATCGCCATCGACTATGTTGTTTTCTTTATCGTATTCTTTGGACAATTTGTGGATGCGATGTTGGGAAACCAATACGCTGCAAGCTTGAATGATCAACAAGATTCCACCAATCTTTAAGACGGTGGATACGGTATCGATGGGATTGACGATCAAGATACCGCCAACGATGGTAATCAAGATGGAATAAACCAAAGAAAGTCCCCAATTGGTGTAACCCAGGTCTTTTTGAAACAGACTGGTTTGAATGTGGACAATACCATTGAATAAGACCACGATGCCAATCAAGATCGAACTCATGCTGATCACAAAACCAGGATTGCGGGCCAAGACGATGCCAATCAATAAAAAGGGGATTGCAATGACCAAAGGACCACTGGATAAGCTGTCTCTGCAAACAAAATATAGATAGAAATTATAGATCGCATAAACAATGAAGATCCAGCCCAAGACTTGTATGATGGTTCCCAATGCTTTTACGTTAAATACCAGTAAAAGGATTCCTAAAATGGCATATAATATGGCACTGAATACAATTTCACGTTGACATTTTTGTAAAAAATTTCTCATGATGAACGCCTTCCTTTTTTAACCATTATAACCTAGGTTATCCGATTTGCGCATTCTTTTTATGATGAGTATACTAAAGATAACCACAAATGGAGGTATGAATATGAGAGCCGTTGTTTTGATCGATAATGGATATGAAGAATTAGAAACGATGGGACCCATCGCACTGTTGCGACGTGGCGGTGTGGATGTGGACATCGTTCGTTTGGAAAAAGAAGATGTGACCGGTCGTTTTGGGGTACAATATACGCCAACCATTCCTTATGAAGACTATGATTTTGAAAAGGCTGATTGTTTGGTGATACCGGGAGGACCGCAACATATGACGATGCGCAAAGATGAAAGAGTCTTAAAATTGCTTCCTTTTTTTGCGCAAGAAAAAATCCTTGGTGCGATTTGTGCGGCCCCAACCATTCTTGGCCAAGAAGGCTTATTAAAAGGGAAGAATTATACTTGTTTTGAATCTTTGAATGATGATTTTGGCGGTATCTATCATCGTCAATATGTTGTGCGGGATGGCAATTTGATTACGGCTTGTTCTGCTGCAGCCAGTGTGGAATTTGGTTTTGCACTTTTAGAGGCTTTGATTGGTAAGACCCATGCCGATCAAGTAAAGGAGTCCGTTTATTATGGGTTCGATCACTAATTATATTCGTTCTGGTGAAAAACATCGACAAACGCACTATGTGGGTATGGAAATTGAGCATTTTATCATTCATAAAGAAACGGGTTTACCAATGCCCTATGCGGATATTGAGCGATTGTTTCATCAAATTGAATCCAATTATCCGCAAAAAAGTTATGAAAAAGGACATATCGTTGCTTTAGGAAATGAAGATACTTTGATCACGTTAGAACCCGGTTGTCAATTGGAGTTTTCGTTCCACTATACCGATCAGATCGAAGCGATTGAAAAAATGTATCAAAGAGCAATGAAACCCATTGAAGCTTTTGTACAAGCCAATGGCTATTCGATCGTATATAGCGGGGGCATTCCAACGGTATCGGTGGATGCGTATCCACGCATTGACAAAGATCGTTATCAATATATGGAAGCGTATTTTGCTCATTCGGGAACGCGTGGGAAAGAAATGATGAAGGGAACGGCGTCGATCCATGCTTCGATTGATTTTGCGGATGAGCTGGATTTTATTCGAAAATATCGGATGGCCAATATCTTGCACCCGCTTTTTGCTTTGATCAGTTTTAATACACCCTATTATGCAGGAAAACCGAATACGGATATTTTGTTACGGGATTCCATTTGGCAGCATACCGATCCCCAAAGATGTCATATCATTGAGGATTTGTTTTCACCAACCTTTGGTTATGCAAGTTATGAAAACTATGTATTGGATGATCCTTTGATCTTAATGCATACACAAGACCAATTCATTCCAACGGGGAATCAAACGTGTAAAGAAGTGGCACAAACGTATGGGTTTGGTACACCAGAAATCGAACACTATTTATCGATGGTCTTTCCGGATATCCGGGTTAAGAAATGTATGGAAATTCGTTCGGCGGATAGTATGCCTTTACCGAATTTATTGGCCTATGCAGCTTTTATCAAAGGAATTTTCTATGATGAAACGATCATTCGTGATGTGAATCAATGGGCGCATTCGATCGATGAGATCCAAGATGCGAAACGAGCCATTCAGAAGGATGGTTGGCAGGCTTATGTCTATGGTCGACCAGTACAGGCTTTGGTCCATGCATTGAAAGAATCCGCAAAAGGTAACCTATCGATACAAGAACAAGGATATTTAGAAGCCTTGGGGAGTCAAAATGTCAATCGACCAGCAATATAAAGAATATATCGAGAAGCACTTTTTGGAGAGCAAGAAAAGTGCTTTTCAAATGGAAAATGCCATTATTGAAAGTGAATTGAATGCGGGCAATCAGAATTATACGCATACCCTCCATATTCCGAAGATCTTTTCTCAGGAAGATAAACAACGGTTCCATCAGATCGTTCATCAAACGTATACCATCTTTGAAAAAGTCATTCAGGCTTATAAAGAAGATGAGAAGATTCGCTCTCTCTTTCCTTTTTCGAAGCAATTGGAAGACTTTATCTTGTTGCCGAATCGATACGATGTGAGCATCCCGATTTGTCGGATCGATATTTTTTATGATGAAAAGACCAAAGATTTTAAATTTTGTGAGTTCAATACCGATGGCACTTCCGCTATGCATGAAAATGCGAAGTTAGCGGAGTTATTAAAGTTCAATAATGTATATCGGCAGGATCCCCATACCTATGAACAAATGGAATTGGAAGATCATTGGGTCGATGCCTTTTTATCTTTGGCTGATGATCAGATACCACCGCATCCGATGGTCGCTATTGTTGATTTTTTAGAAAATGCCTATTTGAATGAGTTATATGTGTTCCAACAAATCTTTAAGCGGCATGGCTGTCAATGTGAAGTCCTAGATATTCGGGATTTGGCTTTTGATGGGACGCATCTGCATTCGATCTATACGAATCGAAAAATAGATATGGTGTATCGTCGAGTGGTGACCAGTGATATCGTCGATCGTTGTGCCGGTCTTGATTTTTTGGAGGCCATCAAACAACAAGCTGTTATTTTGATTGGTGGTTTTCAAACCCAGATCATCCATAATAAACAAATCAATCAAGTATTGCGACATCCATGGATGCAAGCGTATCTGACGGATGAAGAAAATGCGTTTATGGAAAAGCATTTACCAAAAACGTATGATCTAAACAAAAACGTGTCCATTGATCTAGATGATAAGGATCATTGGATCATCAAGCCGAAAGATTCCTATGGGGCGCAAGGTGTATGGGCGGGTGTTGATCTGCATCAAGCCCAATGGGATGAACAAGTCAAACGTTGTATGGATCGCAATTATTTGGTGCAAGAATATATTCAACCGTATCGAAATCAGAATATTGATCTGGTCCGGGAAAAGGAATTTAAACCCTATGCGAATATGACAGGGCTATATGTATACAATGGCCAATTTGCGGGTGTGTATTCTCGTTGTAGTGATGGCGGTGTGATCTCCACGCAATACAATGAGCGTTCGATACCTACTTTATTTATGGTATAATGAACAAGAAAAGGGGAATTTGTATGGGTAAACGAGTTCGAGTTTGGATCATGCGTGTGATCGCAATCGTGATCGTTGTCTTTATGGTGGTTGAATTGGGTGCCAATATTTTTACGGGCAATTCGTCTTCCAACCAAAAAACAACCGAAAAAACCACAACCAAAACATCAAAATATACATATGTGAATGAGAGTTCTGTCTTTCATTTGGATGGTATTGATCAAGATGTCCTATTGCCAAAGGGCATGACGGTGCAATCCAAAAATGAAGATCAAAATACGCATGCCATTACGTATAATTTTGGTGCTGTAAAGTATGATAATTTTAGTGCGAGCATCCTCATTACCACCAAGGAAAGTGGTAAGAATGGTACGTTTGCGGATGGTGAATTGGTTTCCATGGATACCTTGGCCAATGGCTTAAAAGAAAATGGTGAATATTCCAATTGGAATTATTTGATCTTTCGTGGCGACACCAACAATTACTTAGAGCAAGTACAAACCATTCATCAAGAAAAAGATGCAACGGCAAAATATGAGATCGACTACAACATCTATGATGTAGATGGCAAGAATTACTATATGATTTCTTTGTTCTTAGTGACACCAGAAAATCCAGATAAGACCGATTTATTACATCTAGACAAGATGGGTAAGGAAATGATGGCTAAGATGTCTTACATGAAGAAAGATATCTTTATGGAGTATGCTTTGCCAGAAGATAAAGCTGATCAATTCAATCATCTAAAGTAAAACGAGCCATTCAGCTCGTTTTTTTTTGATCGGATCGCATAGAGTTTATACAAAGCGGGTGAAATGGTAAGGATGTAATTGCCAATGAGTTCGATTACATCGGCATGAAAGCCTCGTTTGAAATCAAAGACGCCATAGCCTTCTTGATCGGGTTCGAAATAGCCGCTGATGCCATAGAAATTATAATAGCTATATCCTTTCTCGATGGCTTGTTGGATCATGGCCCATTGCAAGGCATAAGGTCCCTTATAGGTCTTATAGATGTCATTGAAGCCACTGGCTAAATAGATGATTTCCTGGCCATAGAAGATATACATGGCAGCTGCCAATCCCAATTCCTTACCATGGGTTTGCGCGAGTTGTTTGGCTTCTTTTATGCGCACATCCAAAGCCTGAAGATTGGCTTGGGCTTTTTGTAAACGATGTTTTGAGTTTTTAGAGTAGGGGTTGAGACGCAATCCATCCTGGGCTTGTTGGATCGTGCTTTTTTCTTTTTCCATCGATTGATAGAGACTTGTCAAATAGGCATCTAGATCCAAATAGGCATAATAGGCCTGGGCATGGTCTTGGAAACAATCGTATTGTTCTTGATAGTAGCTTAAGGGAAAAAAAGGAAAATTTCTTCGTTGTCCTGTTTCTTTGACCATATGGTAAAGGATGGGAAGTTCTTCTCTGGATAAAGGGCGCACTTGAATGGTGTTTCTCATGGCTTTACGAATGTTTTGTCGGGTCTTGGCGCTAAAAGAAGCAAATACTTCTTCTTTGGTTTTCTGTCGAAGATCGAGTACCGACATCCAGCGACATTGTTTGGTTTCATCGTATCCTTGTTTCCATGGAAGTTGTTGAAAGTGCATGTCTTTGTATTGTTGGACAATGTCAAAGTGATCCCAGCCATGGTCTACGATATGACCATCCATATCTCTTTGACGCAAAGGGATATAGGGATCGGTTTCTAAAAAGACGCACTTTTTTTGTTTCAAAAAGGGTTTGAGTTGGGCATAGAACGATTGAAGATATTCTGGATGGGACCCATCATAGATGGGGCCTCTGGGCAGATACGCAAAGGTAAATCGTTTCATCAGGGGTCGTAAACAAAGCAGGGCACAAATTTGGATGGTATTCTTTTCTTTTCCTGCCAAATAATAGATGTGTCCGCCATTTTGACTCATTTTTTTGCCTTCATAGCTCGATTGCAGAAAGTTTCGTTGGGGATAGTTTGTGATCCAATTTTCATAGGTATCATTGGTGATTTCAATTAAATCCATTGTGTATAAAGCCTCCTAAGCTATTGGATAGTATGCAGTGTTTACATAAAAAGAACCTTAAATGAATGTTTATTAAAATTATATATATATATATATATATATTAAAAAAGTAAAATATTAAATGAATCAGAACAATCATTGAAAATATTCTATGAAAAAATATTGAAAATAAATGAAAGAAAATGGTATACTCGAATCATCGTAGAAGTTATCAGGAAGACTGATAATGGAGAAACTCTGGAGAATCTCTTAGGAGTACCGAAGGGGCAAGTGGTAACATGAAACTCTCAGGTAAAAGGACAGGGTGTATAGAATAAGAAAACAGGTCGGATTCTACGGTAAAAGTGGAATTCGACTTTTTGTTTTCGAGGAGGAGAGAGTATATGGATGCAATGCAAATTGCGAATGGAATTCCTATGTGGATTGCTTGTGGAGTTCCGGTTTGTGTGGTGTTGGTGCAAGCAATCACCTTTCTGAGAAAAGCCTATCAAGCAGGCAATAAGGTTGGTTTGAGCAAAGGACAAATGAAAGAAGCCATTCGAAGTGGTGCGATTACTTCGATTGGACCTTCCATCGTGATCCTTTCAGGGATGCTGTCGTTATTGATCACAGTGGGTGGTCCCATTGCTTGGATGCGTTTATCCTTGATTGGTGCTGTCATGTTTGAATCGACAGCGGCCAATATGGGAACAAGCGCTGTGGGTGTGACCTTAGGCGTAGATAAGATGACACCCCAAGCTTTGACAATGGCACTTTGGACCATGGTCATTGGTTCGATTGGATGGGTCTTATTTGCGACGTTTGCCGCCAATCGGATGGAAAAAGTGCAAACGAAGATTTCGGGAAATAATGCCAAACGATTGACAATGATTTCGGTGGCGGCAGTCATTGGAGTATTTAGTGCGATGTCAGCCACCCATTTGGTTCGGATGGATAAAAATGCAGTGGCCTGTGTATTAGGGGCTTTGATCATGGCTCTTATGATGTGTATAACTGAAAAATTTCAAATGAAACGTTTAAAAGAATGGAATTTGACCATTGCGATCTTGGGATCCATGATCATTACGGCATTACTATAGGAGGCAGAAGATGAAAGATTTTTATGAAAAAGAATATTTACCAATGATGCATCGCATTGGGAAAACAACAGGATATCTCGGTGCACTTTTATCGTTTACACCCGCTTTGTTGCTGGCAATCGTTTATCATTTATTGCCGGATTGGGCAGCTTTATTGACGGCTGCGATTGCCGCTATTTCGGCCTTTGGTATCTTATGGTTTGTGGAACCCATTTCTTATTTTGCCGTCTTAGGACCTGTAGGTACTTATATGGCCTTTCTTTCAGGTAATATTTCCAATATGCGCTTGCCTTGTGCAAGTATGGCGCAAGTAGCTGCCGATGTGGAACCAGGAACGGAACAAGGATCGATCATCGCAACGTTAGGTATGGCCATTTCGATTATTATCAATGTCTCTGTTTTGACAATCGGTGTTATTCTAGGTAGTCGAATTCTTTCTCAATTGCCACAATCAATTACATTGGCTTTGAATTATTTGTTACCTGCCTTGTTTGGTGCTTTGTTGATGCAATTTGCCATGAAACAAAGAAAATTAGGAGTCACCATGACTGTATTTGCCATCTTGATCAATGTAGCCATCAAAGCGGGATTGTTTACTTGGCTGCCTGGCTCAGCCAATTATTTAGGTACTTTATCTTGTGTGTTTGTTTCGATTTTCTTAAGTATGAAAGTGTTCCATGCCCATGAATAAACAAGATATCTTTCAGACAGTGGATTCGTTACAAAGCGTTTTTGAGGATTGTGTATCGACTTTGTTCACGCATCCAGAAACAGGCGGTCATGAAAAATTTTCGGCGAACTATTTGCGACAAATTTTATCATCAGCAGGTTTTACAATTCATGATCAGGCAAAGATGGAGCATACTTTCTATGCCGAATATGGCCAAGGCAAACCTGTCATTGCGATATTGGGAGAATATGATGCTTTACCAGGGCTATCGCAAAAGCCAATATCGCATCAAGAACCTGTCCAAGTCGGTGGGGCTGGTCATGGTTGTGGACACAATCTTTTGGGTTCTGCTGCTTTGGTGGCGGCATTGGCCATCCAACAATGGTTGGCAAAAGAAAACATGTCTGGCACCATTCGTTTTTATGGATGTCCCGAAGAAGAATTGCTATCGGGAAAAGTCAAAATGCTTCGCTTAGGAATGTTTGAAGGGTGTGATCTGGCTTTGAGCTGGCATCCTATGGATATCAATTGTGCCTATGAAGAGTCGTATTTAGCGAATATTTCGGTACGTTTTGTTTTTCGTGGTAAAACCGCTCATGCAGCGGTTGCCCCTTGGCAAGGACGAAGTGCCTTGGATGCCGTGGAATTAATGAACGTTGGAGTCAATTATTTAAGAGAACATGTCATTGATGCAGCACGAATCCATTACAGTACGCAATGTGACAATATCCCAAATATTGTCCCAGATCTTGCATCGAGTTGGTATTTTATTCGTGCACCCCATATGTCGGATGTGTTATCGATCTTAGATCGGGTGGAAAAAGTGGCTAAAGGCGCTGCCATGATGACCGAGACAACAGTGGATATCGATGTTGAATATGGTTGTTGGGAAATGAAGAAGGCTAAGATCATGACGGATATTTGTTATGAGAATTTGAAAGAGGCACCTTTCCCGCCGTTTACGCAAGAAGAGCTGGATTTTGCGAAAGCCATCCAGATGAGTGTGGATCCTCAAATTGTTGAAAACAAAAATCATTTGTATGGAACTAGCCAACGAATTATGAATTCTTGTGTTGAAGATCGTTCCTTTTGGAAAACGGTCTTCATGACAGCCAGTACGGATACGGGCGATGTCAGTTTTAATATGCCTATGTCCACTTTTTCTAGTGCTTGTTGGCCAGTTGGGATTGGTCCGCATACTTGGCAGGCCGCTGCTTGTGCAGGTTCTTCATTGGGTGCCAAAGGTGCTTTCTACGCGGCTCATGTATTGGCTGGTCAAGCTTTTGATTTCTTGCAGGAGCCAGAATATGTACAGGCAGCCCAAAAGGAATTTAACGAAAACAAGAGTATCCAATATAAATCCATTCTTAATCATTTTGATTCTTAGGATTTTACGTTAAAATAGGTAGGCAAGCAACGCTTGCTTATCTATTTTTTTAAAGGCAAGAACGACTTTCTTGAAGCATGGAACCAATGCAACTAGACTTTGATTATGGAGGTAGAATGACATGGATTTTGGACAACAAATCAAAACGATTCGTAAAGAGAAAAAGCTGACACAGGTGCAATTTGCCACTCAGCTACATGTAAGCCGACAAGCGGTTTCCAATTGGGAAAACAATAAAAATCTACCAGACATTGAGATGTTGATCCAAATGTCCCATATTTTTGATATCTCCTTGGACCAGTTGTTGAAAGGAGAAAACAATCATATGAACAACATAACAGAAAAAGTGATCAAAGACGGGAGTGAAACAAGAAAGGCCAAATACAATATGGTTACTTCAATCATTGGTGGGATCTTTTTATTGATGGGCTTATTGATGTTAGTCATTAAAGGGATGTCGGTCGAATATGTGGATGCCCAGGGTATCTTACATGAAAACTTCTTTTTGTTGCCATTGGGATTTTTATCGATCTTTTGTGGTTTGATCTTATTTGTGAGCGTTGGGATACGTGCTCTTATTGAAAAATGCAAGGCAAAGTCTTTGACAGTGAAAGAATGAAAAAAGTGGTCAATGTCCCTATAGGAAAGGACTTAGGCCACTTTGTTGCGAATTATAGTCATGTTTATATATGGAATCAATTAAACATGGTTTATGAGCGGTAGATCAAGCAAGAATAAGAGGAGTATTTCATTGAATTTCAAAGAAATATTCGATTCAATGTGACTATTTTTCAAGACAAAATACAGATTAGTTTATACAATTGTTGTAGTTACGATGTACCCACAATGATCAATTTTTCTGTTTGAATGGCTTAAACTATTCATGAAAGGGTATGGAATCATGCGTAATATTGTAGATGCTCCAAAGGAGGATAGGGGCAATTCAGAGATGAAAATCAATGCATTCAATCAATTGATGAAAGAATTAGAAAAAGGAAGTTCTAGTACAGAAAATTATTCGGAAGAAGATGCATTTAAGATGTTGGGTTTATAAGACGAGATCCAATAAAAAAACGGTAAGACTAAGTCTTATCGTTTTTTTTATATAGATGGCGTTCCTGGGCGGATTCGAACCGCCGACCCTTCGCTTAGGAGTTCTCTGCGAACCGTGGTAGCTAGAAGTTCGATTATCCTCTTGGGAGCGTTTAATGCCGTAAATTAAAGCATAAGTGCTTGTTATGTTTAATTGTTGATACTCTCTGGTGTACCCTCATACACCGTAGAGT
>NZ_JAXDRQ010000045.1:0-14008 GCF_034090965.1 Absicoccus sp.
GCTGCACTGCAGTACCTACTTCTGCAATCCATACTGTGCCTGGCAAAAAGGAACAAATGAAAACACCAATGGACTGTTAAGAGAATGCTATCCGAAAGGAATGGACCTGTCACTTGTCGATGAAGATGAACTAAAGCATAATCTTGAACTGATGAATAATCGGCCACGAAAGTGCCTTGGCTATAAGACACCAAATGAAGTTATGAACGAAACAGACTCACATACATCGTGTTGCACTTAATTTGACAATTCATCCATACTAAAAGTCGCACGCATACCTGTTTCCAAGTGATTGACATATGCATCATTTGAATGATAAACCATCTTACTCATTCCATTGATGGTATTCGTGATTTGGGATACATCCAAATCCGCTTTTAGATTGTATGTACTATTCTTTTCAACTTGATATGTATCTTGATCTTGTGTATCATACGCATCCTCACCCGATTTAGCAATGGATAGATCGCCTTTTACAACTAAATCATCTGCTTTTTCATCACCAAAACTTCCAAAATATTTGGAAATATCGCTTAAATTTTTACCTGCTTCTATATCATTCGGCTGAATATCGGCCTTTCCAAAAAATCCAAAATCTATACTTGTACCTTGCTTGTTTTCATCGGGCACTTCTTTTTCAACATTATTAGGTGCTGTGTACTGACTTTGGTCTTGCGTACTTGTTGTTGGTTGAGATGCTTCAACAACAGTTGTCGATTGTGTTGTTTCATTAGCCAAAATTGGTGTCGGACACGAAATACATAAACTAGAAATGGCAGCAACGATGACCGGCGCATACTTCATTTTTTTTCATATTTCTCCCTCCAATAGTAAATAATATATATTTTGTATTGGATTTGTGAATAATTTTCAATTAATATATTTTTGTTTATTTATTTATCTTATCTATTTCATAAAAAAAGAAACGAGGAAATCCTCGTTCACTGATCCAATCATTCTTTTGCCCAATTGCGACACCGTGCCACTGCTTTTTTCCAACCCGCAATCTGTTTTTGCGACTGTGCTAACGTCATGACCGGTGTAAACAATTTATCCAATTGCCAATTGGTCCGAATTTCATCCAGATCCTGCCAATATCCGGTAGCCAAACCCGCTAAATAGGCAGCTCCCATCGCTGTTGTTTCTACACATTTTGGCCGTAATACCGGTGCTCGACAAATATCTGTCTGCATCTGACAAAGTAGATTATTGGCGCAAGCACCACCATCCACTTTCAATTGACCCAAAGAAACATGGGCATCCGCTTCCATGGCCCGAATGACATCATTGACCTGATAGGCCATCGATTCCAAAGTCGCCCGAATGATGTGATTCTTATTCACACCACGAGTGATACCTATGATCATACCACGCGCATATGGATCCCAATACGGTGCACCCAATCCGGTAAAAGCTGGCACCACATAACAACCATTGGTATCATGTACTTTTTTCGCATAATATTCACTATCCACACTGGATTCAATCAAACGCATTTCATCGCGTAACCATTGAATGGCCGCACCCGCCACAAAAATCGAACCCTCTAGAGCATAGGTAATTTCATTATTCAAACCCCACGCAATAGTCGTGACCAATCCATTTTGACTTGTGACCGGTTCCTTTCCTGTATTCATCAACAAGAAACCACCCGTACCATAGGTGTTTTTTACATCCCCGACATCAAAACAAGTCTGACCAAACAACGCACATTGTTGATCACCAGCCGCACCTGCAATCGGTATTTCAGCCCCTAAAAAAGAGGCATCCGTATAACCGTATACACAACTGGAAGGTTTTGGCGTTGGCAACATCGATGCAGGAATATTCAATAACTCCAAGATATCTTTATCCCACTGCAACGTATGAATATTAAACATCATCGTTCTGGAAGCATTCGAATAATCCGTGACATGGACACGTCCTTTCGTTAATTTCCAAATCAACCACGTTTCCACCGTTCCAAATAAGAGTTGACCCGCTTCTGCTTTCTGACGTGCACCTGGCACGTTATCCAAGATCCATTTTAATTTCGTTCCCGAAAAATAGGGATCAATCAATAAACCCGTTTTTTCACGAATCATATCCGAATAGCCTTGGTCTTTTAACGTATCACAATATTCGGCTGTTCGACGACATTGCCATACGATGGCATGATAAACCGGCTCTCCGGTTTCCTTATCCCAAACCAACGTGGTTTCACGCTGATTGGTAATTCCAATCGAAACAATCTGGGAAGGGTCCGCATTAATTTTCTGCATGGCTTCCACCGCCACACTGATTTGTGTAGCCCAAATTTGGTTGCCATCATGCTCCACCCATCCTGGATGTGGATAATATTGCGGAAATTCCCGTTGTGCGACCGAACAAATTTCCCCTTTTTTATTAAATAGGATGCATCGATTGGACGTTGTCCCGGCATCCAATGCCATAACATATTTTTCCATGAGAACTCTCCTTACAACCGCTTACATTATAACACTTTCGTGATAAAATATGGATAATGAGGTGAACCACATGAAAACAAATCTTTCTTATCCGTCCAGCGATGGAACTACAATGATCCATGCCGAAATGTGGGTACCAGAAGGAACGGTCAAAGCCGTCCTGCAAATCTCCCATGGCATGGTGGAATTCATCGATCGATACAATCGTTTTGGAACATATTGTTCCCAACAAGGCATCTTGGTCTGTGGCAGCGATCATCTCGGCCATGGACAAAGTGTGACCGGTAAAGCTCGCCTAGGCTATTTTGGTGAAAACGGTAACGAACATATCATTGAAGATCTACACACACTCTATACAAAGATCCATAAAATGTATCCAAATGTTCCGTATTTTCTATTGGGACACAGTATGGGATCCTTTTTAGCTCGCCAATATATCACCCGATACGGAAACGACCTATCCGGAGCCATCATTATGGGAACCGGCTATCAAAGTCCAACCACGTTAAAAGTTGCACGATTCTTATGTGAAAAGATTGCCGATCAAAAAGGTTGGATGTATCGCAGTCCACTCCTAACCAAAATGGCATTGGGATCCAATAATAAACATTTTGAACCGGCACGCACCCCTTCGGATTGGTTAACCAAAGATACCCAAATTGTCGATGCCTATGTCCATGAACCCCTTGATAATTTTCAATTTACGACCAATGCCTTTGATGAAATGTTCAAAGGCCTACAAGATGCCGATGCCCACATCAATCAAATCCCAAAAGACTTACCTATCTTGTTCGCATCTGGTGCCGATGATCCCGTTGGTGATTTTGGCAAAGGCGTCCAAAAAGTCTATCACATGTTTGTCGATGCCCAAATAAAAAACGTAGAGTGCAAACTCTACGAAAATGATCGCCATGAAATTTTAAATGAACTCAACTACAAACAAGTCTATAATGATCTCATCGCTTGGATGAAGGAGGCCGCATAGCCTCCTTTTTATATACCCATCCGCTCCGAACCAATATACGATCGAACCAAACGCAATACTTTTTTATTATCTTTTGTAGAAAACATAAAACAATGTTTTGCGGTTTCTATCGTAAAACGCAAGATATGTTGATGAAACACATACGCCTTCACATACGTTATTTGTTTCCAAGGAATTTGCACATAGTCCTGAACATTTCGCTCATTATAAAATTCGAATGCCCGATTGCCAATTAAAATCTGTCCATAGATAGGTAAGGTTTCAAACATCTGCCCAGCCATGGTCAAATCTATCTGCGTATTGAGAGATTGAATCATAAAAGCCCAATCGCTACCCCAATGATAAACATCGCCAAGATCAAAACAATCAAAGATACATTCTTCTTTAAGGCTTTCATACAAATAAACGTAGCCACAAGCCCTAATAGACCTGGCAACAAACCATCCAATTGATCTTGAATCAAAGGAATATCAATCGAAACATAGCGTTGAACCAAAGCACCCATCGCAAACATACCCACAACACCAGCCATTTGCGTAGCCTTCTGCAACAAGCCACCCGCTAGATCATCACTGATATGTTCTCCTTTTTCATAACCCATTTCCTGGCTCTTCCACATAAAGCCGATACGCATCAAATTCCAACCTATAAAAAATACAAGAGGACCTAAAATACTTCCTTCCATAGCCAAGGATGCACCCAAAGCACCCAATAAAGGACGTGCAGTAAACCAGAATACCGGATCGGCTACTCCCGCTAACGGACCCATCATACCGACTTTGACATCTTGACTGACTGCTTTTCCTTGAGCTCTTTGTTCCTCTTGAGCAAGGGCTACCCCCAAGATGGGTGAAACCACATAGGGATGGGTATTAAAGAATTCCAAGTTACGATGTAAAGCATCCGCTTGTTCTTCTTTTTTGGTGTATAACTTTTTTAAAGCCGGAATCATCGCAAAACACCAACCACCATTTTGCATGCGTTCATAATTCCAAGAACCTTGTAAAAAGGTCGAACGCCACATCACTTTTTTTCGTGTTTTCTTATCTAACATGGTCAGTTCCTCCTATTCATAATCATCCAAAATATCACCCAATGGATCATCGGAAGATGTCGTTTGTTTCGAAGAAAGAAATTGAATTGTCAGAAAAGCAAGGGCAAAGCCAATCGCAAAAAGGGCTAAAAGCGTGAATTGTCGGATCATCGCAAACACAAATCCTAACACAAAAAATGGCCATGCTTCTTTGGTTGCAATCATATTGATGACCAAGGCATATCCCACTGCAATCACCAGACTACAACCAATATCCAATCCCATAACTAACCATGTAGGCATACTTTGCATAAATACATACACGGCTTCATTGGGAATGGCCCACAACAAGACAGCAGGAATCACCACGCGCAATCCTTGGAGTCCCAAAGCCATGCGTTGGATGCGATCGATCGTGTGAAAATCAGCCTGATTGGCGGCTTCATCCATACGATGCACCATACCAACCGCAATCGTACGAATCAACATGGTCAAAAATAAACCAGCTACTGCCAAGGGAATAGAACAAGCAATCGCAATGGCAACGCCATCCACGCCAAAACCACTTTTTACCAATAATATTGAACTGGCAATCGACGCCAAGGCAGCATCCGGCGCTACACTTGCACCAATATTGGCCCATCCCAAAGCCATCATTTGTAAGGTACCACCCAAAACCAAACAAGCTAGCAATTGATGAGTAGCCAAACCAATCAACGTACACGCAATCAATGGCTGATGAAATTGAAATTCATCCAAGATGCCTTCCACACCCGCTAAAAACGCAATCACTATGATCCATATCATCTTACGCAAACTCCTTTCGTGCTTGGGCCAATAACGCATCCATATCACCTGGTGGATCCGATGGCACTTTACGCACATCAAACTGCACACCCAAAGCTTTCAATTTTTCGAATGTATCCACATCCTCCCTATCTAAGGAAATGGCTTGATTAACTGCATATTTTCCTTCCTTATGCGCCATCGAACCAATATTTAATGTTTTGATATCCACACCCTGTGAAATTACCGTCAAAGCATCTTGTGGTGTTTCAAACAAAACCAAGGCTTGGGTCAAACCAAACCGAGGATCTTTCGATACTTCCACCAATTTATACAAAGGCACCACATTGGCGGGCACCCCTGGTGGCGCCGCTTCCTTGATCATTTGTTTCCGTAAGGCATCATGCGCTACAGCATCACTGGCTACAATGATTCGATTGGGATGGGTCATTTTTGTCCATCCAGTAGCCACTTGTCCATGCAACAAACGCGAATCGATCCGCGCTAACACAAAATGAATATGGCCATCCCCCAATACCGTTCCTTCGGGAATCGGTCCAGATGTTTTTTTAACAACCACAGGTTCTTGTTTCTTTTCCGGTTCTAATGAAGAAGGAATCGGACGAACCCCTTCCTTGGCCGTTGTGATAATATGGGATGCCACTTCATGGGCTGTTTCCATCGATAAACGCGAGGCCAACGCTTCAATAACCATCGGCAAATTCATCCCCGTTACAATGGCCCATGACTCTTCATGACCATGAATCAAACCATTGGCCTGATTGAATGGTGTGCCACCAAATAAGTCACACAGGATCAAAATTTGTTCTTCTTGAAAAGAAGCAATGGCATCTTCTATCTTTTTACGAATATCTTCTGGCCCTTCGGATGGTTGTAGACAAACCGCCATCAGCTTTTCTTGTTGGCCAAAAATCATTTCCGCGGACATCTGAATGCCCTTGGCAAAATCACCATGACTCGCAAGTACAATTCCAATCATAACTTTCCTCTCTTCTTTCATTTTCTATTTTATTATATTCTGTTCTCATAAAAAAAAGAACCCGTCGGTTCTTTTTACACTTTATTAAATACCTCTACATCCAGAGCATTGTTTTGTTTAGCAACAATGGTCGTACATACAGCATCACCTGTAATATTGACAGCCGTTCGTAACATATCCAAGATACGGTCAATACCCATGATCAAACCAATACCAGAAACTGGTAAACCAACCGAATCAAAGACCATCGCCAAAGTAATCAAACCAACACTTGGAACACCAGCCGTTCCGATGGAAGCCAACGTTGCCGTAACAATAACGGTCATATAATCCGCAGGACTTAAATGAATGCCAAACGCTTGGGCAACAAAGACAACGGCCACACCTTGCATGATGGAGGTACCATCCATATTGATCGTAGCACCCAATGGAATCGTGAAACTCGAAATCTTACGAGAAACACCAATCTTGTCAGCTAACGTATCAATATTCAATGGAATGGTGGCATTCGAAGTTGCGGTACTGAAGGCAAACGCTTGTACCGGGAAGAATTTCTTTGCGAATTTGAAAGGATTCAATCCCGTGAAAACCTTCAATAAGATCATGTATACAACAAAACATTGAACACCCAAACCAGCCACAACCGTGATCATGTATTTAAACATTGGAACCATCGCACTAAAGCCCAGTTCACTAAACGTTCGACCAATTAAGCAGAAGACACCAATTGGCGCAACCTTCATGATCATCATGGTCATTTCCATCATGATGTCATTGCATTGCGTACAGAAATTCATGACAAGTTGTGCTTTTTCTTTTAACTTAGCTAAGATGACACCAACCAATAAGGCAAATACGATAATTTGCAGCATTTCCCCATTGGCTAAAGCCGCTACGGGGTTGGTTGGAATGATATTTAAGATCGTATCCACGATAGACATATCCGTTTTGGTCGATGAACTCGATACCGTCGTCGATACATTTTCAACCGCACTCATATCCAAGCCAATACCTGGATTGATCAAACGAGCCATACATAAGGCAATCGCAACCGCCACCATGGTTGTAAATAAATAGAAGATGATCGTACGAACACCCACACTACCTAACGTTTTGGTGTCCCCAATGGCTGCCGCTCCACAAATGATGGAGAAGAAGACAAGCGGTACGACTAACATCTTCATCAAGGAAATAAAGCCTTGACCAATCACATAGAAAACACCTTCAACAATGACATTCTTTACCACATTGATATCCATGAACCATGTATTGATAATAGCACCAACTACAGCTCCTAGAATCAATGAAATAAAGATCATTGTCGTTAATCCCATTTTTTTCTTGCCTTTATTCCTTGCCATAGCCATTCTCCTTCAAATATTTATGCAGTTCTTCTTTCCATTCTGGCATTTTATAAATATTGGTGATTCGCATCATCATATTATCCAGAAGGGTAAAGCGAGGTCGTTTTGGTTCTTTCGCTTGCGTATGTACGGGAATATCCGCATAGCCACAAGTTCGCAAAATTTCACGAGCCCAATCCGCACGAGAACAACCACCTTCACAACTGGCATGGAAAATACCATATTCATCGGACTGTACCAATTTTTCTACAAAACCAGCTAACGCATTCGCCGATGTCGGTGTGGAAAATTCATCCAATGGTAACAAGATTTCTTCATTGGCTTTGGCATGTTCAATGACCATATCCACAAAATCTTTTGTTGCCAAACCATAGTTCCATGAACTACGCACAATGACATGTTTATCAATCAAAGATTCCACTAATTTCTCTCCCGCAAATTTACTTTTACCATAAATCGTTGTCGGGGTTGGTGCATCAAATTCATTCAGGGCATGGGATCCTTGGCCACCAAAGACATCATCGGTGGAAATGTGAATCAGTTTGGCATCTATACGTCGAGCCGCTATAGCCACATTACGAGCACCCAACGCATTGACTTTATACGCTTCATCCGGATTGGCTTCACATTTGGCATCATCGGTCAAACCGGCACAGTTGATAATGACTTCTGGACGAGCCACATTCGCAAATCGTATTATTTCCTCTAGATTATCTACTGGTACATCTGTATCGCTTGTAACCAAACGGAAATCCGTATTGTTTTCATACTCGTTACACAATGCTTGGCCCAATCGTCCTTCAGCTCCAGTGATCCATATACTTGTTTGATTGATCATGGAATCTCTCCTCTTCTCTTATATAAGTATTATTTTACCATAAACAAAAAAGGTAGGGCGAAAAATCGTCCTACATATGGATAATTCCTAATACATCTAACACAGAACTACATAAGATGATGACCAAAAAAGGAATGGCCAAATATTTTAAGATAAAGATAAAAATCTTTTTTCTTTTAAATTTTGACGTACTTTCAATTTCTTGTGACAAGCGTGGAATCGTAACAACACGCAAAACCAAAAGACAAGTACAGATGGCTGCAATCGGCATCATGATTGAATTGGTCAAGAAATCAAAGAAGTCTAAGAAGTCCATACCTAAGATCTTAACAACGGATAGTGGTCCAAATCCCAAAGAAGAGAGGGTTCCCAACCCAAGCATGATGACACCAATCAACAGCGTACTTTTCTGGCGATTCCATCCCAATTCATCCTCAAATGTCGATACGGCACTTTCAGCCAAGGCAATGGATGAAGTCAGTGCGGCTAATAACACCAATAAGAAAAACAAGATGCCGGCAAAGGTCCCCATTCCCATGGAGGCAAATACCTTTGGCAAAGTAATGAACATCAAAGAAGGGCCTTTCCCAAGGCTGGCGGCATCACCTCCACTAAACGCAAAGACCGCTGGAATGATCATCAAACCCGCCAAAATGGCGATCAACGTATCAAAGATCTCCACTTGGGATGTACTTTTTTCAATATCTACATCTTTTTTCATATACGATCCAAATGTGATCAAGATTCCCATCGCAATGGACAAAGAATAAAACATTTGTCCCAAAGCGGTCACGACAGTCATCCATGAGAATGCTTTGAAATTGGGAATCAAAAAGTATTTGACCCCTGCCATCGCTCCAGGTCGGCTCACAGAATAGCCGGCAATGATAAAAGCCAACACGATCAAGATGGGCATCATGATCTTGGATACCTTTTCAATCCCATTTTGCACACCCATGATGATGATCAACAAGGTCAGAAAGGTAAACAATAAAAAGAAGAGTTCCACCGATGTCCCATTTTGGATAAAGTTCGAAAAATAAGTATCGGATGCCAATTGTTGGACATGCCCTTGCATATACGCAAATAAATATTTACATACCCAACCCCCAATGACACTGTAATAAGGTACGATCAACATCGGAATGATGGCATTGATCCATCCGCCAAAACGCAAGGAAAAGCGATGTCCAAAGAAAGAAAAAGCACCAACGGGACTCTTCTTTGTCATGCGTCCTAGCGTTGTTTCCGACATGATCATGGTATAGCCAAAAGTAGCAACTAAGATCAAATACACCAACAAAAAAATACCACCGCCATATTTTGCGGCTAAATAAGGAAATCGCCAAATATTTCCAAGACCGACAGCCGAACCAGCAGCTGCCATGACAAATCCTAAGCGATTCGAAAAATTACTTCGATTCTTATTATCATTCATATATTCATTCGCTCCTTCACGCAACATTTTTCAGTATAACATAAAAAAACAGAAGGTATAGATTAACCTTCTGCATTTGTTAAATAATTTGTGACAATGCATCGATCGTTGAAACAAAGAAAACTGAATCATATATCGAATCATCCACATATCCATAATCGATCATGTTGTCGATTTGTTTCTTTAATGGATCATAATAATGATCGAGATTGAACAAAATACATGGACCCGATAATTGACGCAAACGAATTTTCGACATGATTTCGGATACTTCTTCTAAGGTACCCGGGCCACCTGGCATAGCGATGAAAGCATCGGATAATTCAATCATCATGGTCTTTCGTTCGGCCATCGTGTCCACAATATGAAGTTCATCCAAATTATCATGGGCTTGTTCCTTTTCTTCTAAAAATTGAGGAATAACTCCAATCACATGGCCACCATGTGCGATCACACTATCTGCGACCACCCCCATCAAGCCATTCCTGGCTCCACCATACACCAACGTATGATGGTTTTCAGCTAACCATTCACCGACTTTCTGGGTCATCTCTTTCATTGTTGGATCTTTTCCCATACTGGATCCTAAATAAACCGCAATATTCATAGACTCAACTCCTTTAATTGGTTCTGGGCATCTTCATATCCTAGACCCATTCTTCCCAAAGTCAAAACTTTATTGATCAAATAGGTATCAAAAAAGGTAATGGGTTCACTGGGATAGACATGGTAAAAGGTTACATTTGGATACGACTGCCCTTTCAGACTTTTTTCCCACTTGGCTTGTTCCTCTTCATTGTTTTCTTGCAGATGCACAACAATAATCTTTTTATAGCCACTATCCAATAACGGTCGTACCGGACTATTATCAATCACTCCACCATCCACATATTCTTTGCCATGGATGGTATGGGAGGGATAAATACCCGGAATGGCACTGGATGCCAATAATAAACGACTGACTTCTTTTTTATCGAACGAATTGACACAAATATATTCACTTTCAAATAAGAGTTCACGTGCACGAAAGTTTTTTTGCATCAAGGGCCACAACGATGGTGATTTAGCGGAGACGCAAACATACATTTCAATTGGTTTATCAACAACATCCCACTTAACCAATCCTTGTTGGATCCATGCATAGATTCGTTCTTGTGAAAATAAAGACGGATCCTCCTCATTGGCTTTCACAAATAGATCTTGTTGGCGAAAGGACTTCCAAATGTCCACTGCTTGTTCATAGATATCTTGTACCATCATGACCCCGTTTAAAGCACCAACGGAAACACCGCTAATGGCACCAATTTGATCATAGATGCCTGCTTCTAATAAATACTTCCAAACACCCATTTGATAGGCGCCTTTGGCACCACCGCCACACAACACCAAGCCAATCGGTCTAGAAGTGGTAGGTGCCATCTAAGTATCCTACCAAGAAAGCTTCGGCCAAAGAATTTGGTCGAATATTTTTTCGTGCTTCTTCCCGTGAAAACCAATGATACGAATCAATCTCCCAGTTTGGATGAACATGGCCATCGACAATGGCTGTAAAGTTCAACATCAACGTATTGGATTTCGCAAAATAATGCGAATGATTAAAACGTACTTGGTGTACATCTAAATTCATTTCTTCTTTCACTTCGCGTACAACGGCGTGTTCAGCATCTTCGCCTTTATTGACATAACCAGCAACTAAAATATAGGTATTTCTACCATATTGTTTGATCAATAAAATTTGATCTTCCTTTTCATTGGTTACAATCATAGATACTGCTACATTAAATACGGGGAAGCGATACACTCCACAATGTGGACAATAAGGAACGATTCCTTCATCTTTAAGTGGGCGCATTTCTAATTTTGCCCCACATTCCATACAATACTTCATTTCTTGATTCATGCTTATATCTTACCACAAAAAAAGGAGGTCGAATGACCTCCTATATATCTTATAGACCTGGATACATACCAATACTGAAGATAAACGCGATGATTACCGCAATTGGACCGGTGATCAAACGGGAATACAATACGGCAGGTACACCATATTCGATTGTTTCTGGTTCAGCTTCTCCCAATGACAAACCAACTGGGATGAAATCACATCCAACTTGTGCATCAATCGCAAATAAAGCTGGCAATGCATATTGAAGTGGAATCGCTCTTTGCGCAAATTGTTGTCCTAACAAGACACCAACGGTCTGCGCAATGACGGCACCTGGACCTAAAATTGGTGACAAGAACGGAATACCACAAACAATGGAGATGACCAATAAGCCTGGCAACGTAGAGCACATTGGACTGATCGTATGGGCAATGACATTTCCCAATCCGCTGGCAGAAATGATACCCAACAAAGTCGATGTGAACGCCATGAATGGCAATACGTTACGAATGATCATGTCAATCGAATCACGACCAGCGGCGAAGAACTTGTTGACAACATGTCCTACCCCGATACCGATTCGTGTAATGACACCTGGTTTATTTTCTTCTTGTGCAGCAGCAATTTCGGCTTTCGCTTGTTCCTTGGTCTTTGGACCATCAGCAGCCGCTAATTCTTCTTCGGCTGTCTTTGCGGCTGAAGCATTGGTTTCATCGGTATACGCTAAGTTGCTTTCTTTGACATCCGATACATAGATGTCTGGTGTGATATACATAGCCAATGGACCTACCGCACCTACTGGTTCTACATTGACGGTCATGATGCGTTTCTTTGGATAGACACCGCATCGAGCCGTACCGCCACAGTTGACAACCGCTACGGCAACTTCATCATCGGGAACGGTTGTTTTGAAACCGTCCACCAATTCGCAGCCTGTCATTTCAGCAATTTTTTGTGCAACTGGACTGATTTGTTGACCGGTTACACACAATACTTTATTTTTATGTTCATTGGGTTCGATGATCAATGGTCCACCAAATCCAGCACTACCTTTTGTGATCTTGATATTCTTATAAGCCATGATTCGATCCCCCTATTTCTTAATACCTGCTAAACGGAAATAAATTTTTTCCGTTACGATACCACGAATACCAATAACGATTAGACCAACGATAAAGTAGCGGACCGCTAAATCGGAATAACTGCCAGCGACTTTCTTGACACCTTCGGCAATACCCATGAATACAAACAATTCACCGGCATTGGCATGTGGAAATAAACCTGTGATAGGGTGGCAGAAAGAAACGGCCGAATCATAGAAAGATGGTTTATATTTTTCATCCAGGAAACGTCCAAACGAATAAGCCATTGGGTTTCCTAAGAACATATCGGCAATCAATGGGAACAAGGTGTAACGCAAGATGGCAATACTTGTCAACTTTCTTGCGAAGCGTTCAACTTTCTCTTCACCGACCAATTTGATGATCGAGTTCATAAACGTAAGCAAACAAACAACTTGTGGAATGATACCAGTGACCCAACCCGTGAAGGTTGTACCACCAGCTGTAAACAGCCCAATGAAGCCCTGGGCTACACTAGCAATCGCATTCATAATATTCTCTCCTCTTCTCATCCTATGAATTGTGTAGTAATAAAATGTTGGCCGACATTCTATGTAGGTGTAGATGCCCTATACGAAGGTCTACACTATGAAAGCGGTTTACGTAAGCGCTTTCAATTTATATTCACATAGTACCACGAAATATAAAATAATCAAAAGATATTCTATGCACAAATGTATAAATGAAGAAATGAATATTTTCACTTACGCATTTGTTCACTTTTATGCGACATAAGTGATTATACTTCACATTTTTGATTGTTTCTATAAAAAAAGGAGGTCAAACGACCTCCAAACATCTCTTATAGACCTGGATACATACCAATACTGAAGATAAACGCAATGATGACAGCAACAGGACCTGTGATCAAACGCGAATACAACACAGCTGGCACACCATATTCAATGGTTTCTGGTTCTGCTTCGCCCAAAGACAATCCAACCGGAATGAAGTCACATCCAACTTGTGTATCAATCGCAAATAAAGCTGGCAATGCATATTGCAGAGGAATAGCTCGTTGTGCAAATTGTTCACCCAACAAGACACCAACGGTCTGTGCAATGACAGCACCTGGTCCTAGGATAGGTGATAAGAATGGTACACCACAAAC
>NZ_JAXDRQ010000046.1:0-2110 GCF_034090965.1 Absicoccus sp.
GATCAAGGTGTCATTGCCGAAGCAGGAGAACCCGAAGAATTATTTGGCAATCCAAAAGAAGAAAGAACCAAACAATTCTTATCTCGTTATTCCAATCGTTAACGTCGTAGAAATACGACGTTTTTTTGTTATAATGAAAAACGAGAGTGGGGAAGAGATATGAAAAAAATATGGTTCTTTATGATTTGCGCTTTGGTTTTGAGCGGATGTGGGCCTTATACCAAAGCAGAGAAAGCCCAATTAAAAGCAGCTGGTGTATATTCACAAGCCAAAGATTGTGCACATACGGATAGTGTGAAAAAGATGTTATCTGCTGATTTTCAGGGTAAATATATTCAAAGTTATTGTGATTTAGATATTTCATCGACATCGGGTGTCAATACCTTGTTGAAAGGCGGCGTACCTACAAAGGTCGTTCAAGCTATGATCGATCGGGAAAATTATCATGGATCCTTGGCCAAACGATATGCATCTTACTATAAAAAACATAAGACCAAGGCGAAAAAGACAATTCTTACTGTGAATACCGACCAAGATCTTGAACCGTATTCAAAAACGATCCTTGTGAAAAAAGATACAGATCCCGCCTATTTGGTCAATAAATTCTATGCTTTGCCAAAAGGATATGAACCCAATGATTTAGAACCAATAGCCAGTGTTTGTACAGTTGGAGACACTGGATGTAACAGTGATGAACTTTATTTACGAAAAGAGGCAAATACCGCTTTTCAAAAAATGGTAAAATCGGGTAAAAAAGCCCATGTGAAGATCGTTGCCATTTCGGGATATCGTAGCTATGATTATCAATTGAATTTATGGACAACCAATGCCCAAACGTATGGACAAGACTATGCCGATGCGTATTTTGCTCGAGCCGGTCAAAGTGAACACAATACCGGACTAGCAGTTGATATTACCTTTAATGATCATCCTTTTAACGAAATTGAAAACTACAAAGGCTATAACTGGATCTTAAAAAATATGCATACGTATGGATTTATCTTGCGTTATCCAAAAGATAAAGAAAAGGTGACACGCTATAACTATGAAAGCTGGCATTTACGTTATGTTGGAAAAAAAGTGGCTACTACTTGTTTTGAGAAGAATTGGACATTAGAAGAATATTGGGGGAATCAATGAGAAAAATCAACAAGAAGAAAGCGCGAAGGAATCGAGCCATATTAGCAGGGATCGTTGTGGTATTATGTATTGGTTTATTTAACCATACGCGCTTGCAGCTGTGGCATGCTGGATATACCTTTGATCAACAAACCGTGATCCTGCAAAGTGAGGATGTATCCCATTACCTGGATACAAAAATTGATATGGATGCATGGGATACCAAGAAAAACCAGCAACATTATTATGACTATGCAACCGTTCATCAACAAACGGGACTTTCCAAAGCCAAGACCATTTCCTATGTAGATGGTGTTTATCAAGTGATTCCATCCTTGAAAAAGCTAGGTTATTCGATGGATACGATTCGTTCCTTGATGAAACAATCCATGTCTCTTTCAGCCATTCAGGCTTTAGCCAACAGCAAAGTGTCTTATACCACGGCAAAAAAATATATAAAGATCAATGGCTTTGTGGCACAAGACCTGAAAAAATATGTAGCTTCCAGGAAAAAGCCATTGGCTACCATATTATCCATTTCTCATGCGCAGATCAATTCTAAAAATAAGATGACACGGACTTATAGAATTGCCAATCCTTCGTATTTGACTTTAGTGAAAGATGGCTATGGTATTTCGAAAAACTATGTGCCCAATGATTTGGTTACCGTAAATGTGGCTACGGCTTCTGCGGATACACCGAATAAAATGCGTAAGGCTGCGGCCACGGCTTTAGAAAAAATGGCCAAGGCGGCCAAGAAAAAAGGCTTGGAACTGGTGATCAACAGTGCCTATCGATCTTATATGCAACAAGAAGAACTATATAATGAATATCATGCGATGTATGATACCCAAACAGCGGATGATCTCGTTGCCAAACCAGGCTACAGCGAACATCAATTGGGCTTAGGCATTGATATGACCAGTCAAAGTGTCGTAGATGGAAAGTATTCGACATTTGGTGAAACGAAAGAATATCAATGGATGAAAAA
>NZ_JAXDRQ010000047.1:0-54161 GCF_034090965.1 Absicoccus sp.
TATGATACGGGTTACTAATTTTATCTTGAAATACTGTCCGGTTTCATGTATTATTATGAACAGATGCCGGAGTAGCACAGCGGTAGTGCAACGCATTCGTAACGCGTAGGTCGGAAGTTCAAATCTTCTCTTCGGCACCATTCGTATATCATGAGCCCTTTTCACAAGGGCTTTTTTATTTTGACTATATTCGCAACAGATTACTGTTTATGGGAAATCTCACTCTGCTAGTTTGGTTATGGTGAATGTTTTATAAATAGACAGATATTTTTGGGGCGATTCTTTGAGCTTGGAGCGGATCTGAAATTCTTGTTTGGTAGGACTTCCTTCGTCTTTTTATGAGAATTCATGCTTTTCGTTTTCAGTCTATGTTAAGATACCAACATAAGGAAGTGACAATATGAAAATTGGATTTATTGGTTGTGGCAATATGGCCCAAGCGATGATAAAGGGAATCATTGCTGCAAAATGGATACAAAACGAAGATATTCTTGTATCAAATCATACATCAAAAAAATTGGAAAACGTAAAAGAATTATATGGAGTGCGTACGACGATGGATAATTGTGTCGTGGCTGGAAACAGTGATATTTTGGTTTTATGTGTAAAGCCAAAAGTATATTCGATGATCATTGAAGAAATTCGTCGAGTCGTTAAGCCAGAAACATTGATTGTCAGTATCGCACCAGGAATTTGTTTACATCAATTGGAAACGCAATTTGAGCGGGTGCACAAGATCGTACGTTGTATGCCAAATACACCCGCTATGGTCAATGAAGGTTGTACCGCCTATGTGATGAATACGCATTGTGATCAAGCAGATCAACAAATGATCGAAAAATTACTTTCTTGTTTTGGCATTGCTTCTTGTGTAGATGAAGATTTGATGGATGCCGTAACCGGTCTATCGGGTTCTTCTCCAGCTTTTGTCTATATGTTTATTGAAGCATTAGCGGATGGCGCCGTTCATGAAGGGATGCCTCGGGCAATGGCCTATCAATTTGCAGCGCAAACCGTTTTAGGCTCTGCCAAAATGGTTCTTGCTTCAGGTAATCATCCAGGTGTTTGTAAAGATCAAGTATGTTCTCCAGCTGGTACGACGATTGAAGGGGTTCGTACTTTGGAAGCTAATGGATTCCGATCGAGTGTGATGGAAGCGGTCATTGCGGCAAGTCGAAAATCAAGAGGAGAATAGAAATGCAAACGATTCGTAATGATTTGCACGCTTTTTCTATCCATGATTGGATCATCTTGGCGATGGTTACCAGTATATTCCTTCCTCATTCGCTTTTTTTGGTTGTATTAACGCTATTGGACGTATATATATTATGGAAAGATAAGATGATCCCCACACTTATGGAACATCAAACGGGAAAAAAGTATATTTATTTATTCTTGTTCCTATCGGGAATCATCAGTTTGATCAATGTCAATGGGTATGGTTTGACGATCACGTTGGGCTTTTTGGGATTGTTTTCATTCATTGGATATTATCAAGGGCATATTCATGAAAAATTATTTATGTATGTGATTGAGTGGACCATTATTTGTTCTTTGATCAATGGAATCTATGCTTTGGTGCAATTTGCCCAAATATCTCATGCGGGTGGATATTCTTTTTTTGCTTTTCATATTTTTAATAGTCCCAAACGAAGGATCATGACAACGTTTCAAAATGCAAATATCTATGCTTTGATGTTGGATATGGTATTGGCATGCATTTTATATCGGTTTCTGCAAACCCGAAAAATCTCTTTGAAAATATGGTATGTGATCATTGCTTTGTTTCAATTTGGTTTAGTTTTATTGACGGGATGTCGATCGGCATTGGTCCCTTTGGTTCTTGTAATCCCGATTTTATTGATTTGCTTTGGACAAAAAATCATATTGAGCATGTATTGTATTTGTTTGGCTGGTTTATTGGCATTGGTCATCCAAATGCCTACATTGATTCCTCGATTCAATGATACGAGTACCATCACGAGTCGTTTTACAATCTGGTCATATGCATGGGAAGGTATCAAACAACGTCCTTTGTTTGGTCGGGGACCATGGACTTTTCATTTATTGCATCCGATTTATAAGAACCACATTGGATCCCATGCTCATAATATATATATTGATCTCATTTTATCACATGGAATTATTGGTACGGGCATCTTAGCTGGATATGTTGGTGTACAATTTCAAAATATTAGAAAATTATATACATCTAGTCGGCCTTTATTTGGTTTGATCTTGGCACTAACCAGTATTATTGCTATTATGGGTCTGGTTGACGGGACGATCGAGCCATTGAAGACCATGATGTTTTTTATGATGATCATAACAAGTTATTCTATGAAAAAATAATAGGAAGACAGACAGGAAAGGAGTCGTACATGATACGGAAGATTTTTGTCTGTCTTTTTTTGATTCCATTTACCATTGGTGCCACGATCGATCATGAATCGAAGGTTACCTATTATGAAAAAATGGTTCATGTAGTATCTAAAGCACAAGCTTCTACAGTTTCTAAAGAGATACGTGATGTATGGATTGAATTGCAAGATGAAAATAAGGAATGTGTTCAGCTACAAAAAAAATTGAAGCAACAAAATAAAGGTTTAGATAAACGAGCTTCAAAATTGCAAAAAGAAATTATCCTAGCGCAACAAAGAAATACCATATCGGTGACAGGGTTTCGCACGTATTTACGATTTCGCAAGGCCGAGCAGGATATATCATGCATGAAACAAAAACACCAAAAAATCATGTTGCAGATGAAAAGAAACCGATTGCGCATCCGCAAGATCAAGAAACAGAGAGAGAAGTATGATTCTTGGATATCGCGTTTAAACCGATGTCAGGCTCAATTGGCTAGGCGTTTTCAAAATGAATTTCAAGACATGAAGGAAGAAGGAACACCTCATTGGGAACAAACGATTCCGGGTGATCATGATCTTCCCGCTTATGGCTTTGTAACGAGTGAAAAACAGACTACCAATTATGCTTGTCCATTGGATGAAACACTGTATGTTGATGGCTACAGCCAAGGTTGGATTCCATTTATTCAAAATGGTACAATAAGCGCAGGTACGTGGTCCTATCCCCATGGTGGACTTCATTTGGGGTTGGATGTTGCCGCTCCTTTATATAGTCCTATTCAGGCTGGTGCCAATGGACTTGTGCTCTATGCCGATGCTTGTGTACCAACCAATTGTGGCTATTTAGGTAATTATTGTGGTTGGCCTTATGGAGGAGGCAACACCATATGTATGTTGATGGCGGTAAATGATCAACTCTATGCAGTCAGCTTGAATCATTTGTCCAATCAAATATATGTGGTGGCTGGGCAACAAGTCCATCAAGGCGATATCATCGCGAAATCAGGAAACAGTGGAAATTCGACGGGACCGCACACACATATTGAGCTTTTTCAATTAAATATTTCCGTGCAAGAAGCGGTTCAACGATTTCGCCAAGGAGCTGATTTTGCGTGGGGCTGTGGATGGGATCAACCAGCGACTTGTTCCGATATTGCCTGTCGAATTCGCCCAGAAACTGTATTTTGAGGAGATTATTATGAATCCTGACTTTTTAAATCGTATTCAATCTTATATACCCAACGAAATGGAAGCCTTTCTATCTTCTTTAGAACGCCCCATGTATCGTGGATTACGAATCAATCCAAAAAAATGGCAAGATGCACAAATTTCTTTCCCAAAGACCCCCTTTTCGAATGATGAATATTATGTGAATGAGGCTTTAGGAAATCATCCCTATCATTTGGCGGGATTGTTTTATTTGCAGGAACCAAGTGCATCGAGTGCTGTGGAAATTTTAGATGTTCAACCCGATGATGTGGTTTTAGATCTATGTGCAGCACCCGGGGGTAAAAGTACGCAAATAGCTGCAAAATTAGATACAGGTTTTTTAGTGGCCAATGAATTTGATAAAAAACGAGCACAAATTTTATTGTCCAATATGGAACGCATGGGAGTGGATTCCATGATGGTCTTGAATAATGAGCCATCGCAACTTGTTTCCAAATATGCGCATTGTTTTGATCGAATCTTAGTAGATGCTCCATGTAGTGGAGAAGGTATGATGAAAAAACATGATGCAGCGATGAATCATTGGTCGGTTGAGCATATCCAATTTTGTGCAAAGCGACAAAAACAAATTCTCGAAAGTGCCTATCAATTGTTAAAGGGAAATGGATTCATGGTGTATTCGACGTGTACCTATGCCAAAGAAGAAAATGAAGATGTGATGCAATGGTTCCTCGATACATATCCAGATATGGAATTGGTCGATCCAAATGTTTCTTTTGGACGACCTGGATTTATGAAGAATACGATACGTATTTTTCCAATGGATAAAGGGGAAGGGCATTTTGTTGCCAAACTACATAAAAAAGGGGGCCCCGTCAAAAGGTTACCTGTTCAAAAATCAATAGCGATTGATTCAATCACAAAAACTTTTTTCATGGATCAATTGGGCTTTATTCCAAAATACCATGATCAGCAAGACGATAAAATATATGTTATGGATCAATCGTTTATTCAAACCAAGGGATTGCATTGTTTACGGCAAGGAATCTTTGCAGGAGAGCGTATAAAAAAACGATTTGAACCCGCTCATGCTTTTTATATGAATGCGAAATGGATCCATGTCTATAAGCAGAAAACAAATCTTTCTTTGGATGAAGTGGATGCTTTTATGCATGGTCTAGAAATTGAGCATCCAAGCCAAAAAGGATATATTGCGGTTTGTGTGGATGGATATCCATTTGGCTTTGGAAAAAGTGATGGGAAACATATAAAAAATAAGATTCCAAAAGGCTTGCGATTGCTCCCTAATTCACATATTAATCGATGTTGTTTGTGATACTACTTCATGTAATGAATGACGCTAGGATCAAAAGATGAGGTGTTTGCAATACTTGTATATAACATGAGTTGTTTCAGTTCCTCATTCATATGTTGGATTTTGGAGACGACCCCTTTAGAACCATCTTTTAATAACGGTTTTAGGATGCTTCTTCCCACACTAAGGGCATCAGCACCTAGGGCTAGCGCTTTATAAGCATCATAGCCACTATCCATACCACAATCTACAAATATTTTTACATTTGTTTTCTGCAAGGCTTTTTTGATGCCTGGTAAAAGCGCGAGTGGTGGCATGCCATAGGGAATGCGTCCATGATGATGAGAGACAACAATGGCTGCGCAACCAGCATTTGCAGCTATACAGGCATCTTGCACACTTAATACACCTTTGGCGATGAAGGGGATGCCTGCTTCTTGGACATAAGCCTTCAAATCTGCTTGAAAGATGGGGCCTAAGGGAATACCATCCACAATATCAAAGTTTCCATCTTTGCCGGCAATATGATCGATATCTATGCCTACAGCAATAGCCCCCTGCGATTTCGCAAATTGTATTTCGGACCGAATGCGATGATGATCGGCAAAGGGCTTGATGATACGAATGGATCCGGGTGCATATTTTGCGATGTTTTCATATTCCTCATCACTTTCCATGCCTACCCAATTTACGATGTTTAGAATGGTGGCTGCTTTGGCGTATTCTTCCATGGGTTGACGATCTTGTATGCCTGCTTTATTTAAGTGAGAAAAAGCAGGCATCATTATCGGACTGTCGTATAACTTTCCGAATATTTCTGTATGTAAATCGGGTATTCTGGCATCGATAACGCGCATTTCAACCATCAATCGATCCAAATAGTGGCGATTGATTTGATTGGCATCATCGGCTCGGCCACTTGTCACTGGAATTAAACCAGGTGGGCCTGGCCACTTTGTTTTGGTTTCGTTCATCCATGTTCTCCTTTTTTGTTTATTATGGCAGAATCCAGTCCTGAAAAAAAGTAGCATGTTCCTTTTGAAAGATGCTACTTGATTGGATCTATAATTCTTTTGCGATTTCTTGTGCAATATTGTAGTAATTTTCTAGATCGGTTGTATCTGGACTAAATACATGGGATATCGCATCGTGTACACTTTCTAATCCAGCGTCCGTTAAGGCTTGATCAATTTGAGAAGGTACTTTTGGGAACCAACCAAAGGCACCAAAGCCTAATCCTTTTTTACCTTTTAATTTAGCCGCACGAAGGTGAGTTAAGAATGCACCAACACTATAAGAAATATCGTTATTATATGTGCCTGAACCAACACAAATCAATTTGGCATCCACGATTTCTTTAAAAATGATCGTCGATTTCGTATCCGCTAATGGATAGATTTTTACATCCATGCCGGCATCGCCAAATCCTTCGGCTAATGCTTCTGCCATTTGTTGGGTATGCTTCCATACCGATTGATACACAATGACCACTTTATTGGATGGTTTTAAATGTGCAAAGTCTTCATAAGCGGTTAGAATATCAGGTACATATTGTTTCCAGATGATACCATGTGCTGGCATGATGGTTTCAATTTCTAAATGTAAATTGTTGATAAAGTTGAGCTTAGCATTGACTTGCGCAGTATAAGGAAGCACGATATTTGCGAAGTATTCCTTGGCTTTATCAAGACAGAAGGATCGATCTAAGTTTTCATCGGTCAATTGATAATTGACAATGTGTTGGCCGAAAGCATCATTAGAGAAGACGGTTTTTAGTTCAGGACAATAGGTCAACATATTATCTGGCCAGTGGATCATTTGCATTTCAACAAATTGGAAATGATAGTTTCCCGTTGTCATGGTGTCGTTTGTTTTCAATGCTTCAATTTCAAAGTCGATTGGAAATTGGGCTTTGATATTGCGTACACCACCAACCGATGCATATACTTTGGCATTTGGATAAATTGCTTTGATTTCCAATAAGCCACCGGAATGATCGGGTTCTGCATGTTGCATGATGATATTATCAATAGGTCGATCACCTAATACAGATTGAATGCGTTCTAAACAATCTTGACTAAATTCTTCTTCGACCGTGTCAATTAGTGTAACTTGGTCATCCACGATCAAATAAGCATTATACGTACAACCTTCATCAATAGGATAGAGTTCACCGTGAAAATAACGATTGGTGATATCACGGGCGCCAACCCAGTATACTGAATCCATGAGCTGTTTTGCTTTTTTCATTTTTTAACCTCATTTCTTTACTTTTTTTAGTGTAGGCTTTTTTGTTTAAAATGTCCATAATGGGGATAGAAATAAAATATAAAAAATTAGCACTTTTATATTGACAGTGCTAACTATTGTGCTATACTACAATTAGCAGTTGGATAAGTAGAGTGCTAAAGGAGGTGTGCCCTATGGATTATGAACATATGTCAGAGAGATTACAGAAAGTATTGATGGATGCTGCGAATGATGCTCAATCCAAACAACATCCAAGCGTGGATACGATTGATTTATTAGCCGCTATTTTTAAAGATGATATTCTAGATGGCTTGTTTGAGCGTGTCGGTATCGATAAAAATAGAGCGTTAGAAATCATCGGTGAAGAAGAAGGTCATATTGCGTCAAGTCCGACACAGAATCTTAATTTTTCAACGACGGTTCAAAGATCTTTGGACAAGGCTGAAAAATGGGCAAACGCACATGATGAGACCTATTTGTCGGTGGCGAGTGTTTGGCTAGCTTTGATGTTTAATGAATCGTATATTTCAAAACGATTAGTGCGTGAATTTCATTTGAATGAAAAGGCTTGTCAAGAAGCAGAACTGCAACGTCGAAATGGTAAAAAATATGATTCACCGAATGCCGAAGATAATGTCGAAGCTTTAAAGAAATATGGCCGTGATCTGGTACAAGAAGTTCGTGATGGAAAGATCGATCCTATTATTGGTCGTGATGATGAGATTCGTCGAGTGATGCAGATCTTGTCGCGTAAGACAAAAAATAATCCAGTTTTGATTGGTGAGCCGGGCGTAGGTAAGACCGCTGTTGTTGAAGGATTGGCTTGGCGTATCATGAAAGGGGACGTACCCGAATCTTTAAAAGATAAACGATTGATCGAATTGGATATGGGATCATTGATTGCAGGTGCTAAATATCGTGGCGAATTTGAGGAACGATTAAAATCCATTTTGGATGAAGTGAAAAAGAGCAATGGTCAGATCCTATTATTTATTGATGAGATTCACAATTTAGTAGGCGCTGGTAAAACAGAAGGTTCTATGGATGCAGCCAATTTGTTGAAACCCATGTTAGCACGTGGTGAGTTGCATTGTATTGGTGCGACAACATTTGATGAATATCGGAAATATATTGAAAAAGATGCGGCTTTGGAACGTCGTTTCCAACGTGTCATGGTACAAGAACCAAGTGTTCAAGATACCATTAGTATCTTACGTGGTTTGAAAGATCGTTTTGAAAGTTTCCATGGTGTTAAAATTAAAGATGAAGCATTGATCAGTGCAGCTACATTATCGGATCGTTATATTACCGATCGTTTCTTACCAGATAAAGCCATCGATTTAGTGGATGAGGCTTGTGCAACTTTGAAGGTAGAAATGGAAAGTATGCCACAAGAGTTGGATGAGTTAGAGCGTAAGATCTTACAGCTGCAAATTGAAAAGACATCACTGCAGAAAGAAACGGATAAAAAAGCCATCGAACGTCGTGATGAAATTGAAGAGGAATTGGGTCAATTGAAGGCGCAACGAGATGCTATGCGTTCAAAATGGGAAGATGAAAAAGAAGCCTTGGCCAATTCCCAAGAAGACAAAAAGGCGTTGGAAAAAGCTCGTTTGGATTTGCAACAAGCGCAAAACGATGCTCGTTATGAAGAGGCAGCTCGTCTTCAATATGGTGTCATTCCTGAATTAGAGAAAAAGATCCAAAAAGCCGATAATCTGAAAAAGGATGATAACGCATTGATCCAAGAAACGGTGGATGAAGAAATGATCGCAAAAATCGTTTCGAAATGGACGGGTGTTGAAGTCAGCCGTTTGGTCGAATCGGAACGTAAGAAATTGTTACGATTAAAGGATAATCTATCCAAACGTGTTGTTGGTCAGGACGAAGCGTTAGAGTTGGTTACGGATGCCATTTTGCGTAGTAAAGCGCAAATTCAGGATGAGAATCGTCCAATTGGATCATTCATGTTCTTAGGTCCTACGGGTGTAGGTAAGACGGAAGTTGCCAAAGCTTTGGCGGAACAATTGTTTGATGATGAACGTCACATTGTCCGTATCGACATGTCTGAATATATGGAGAAGCACAGTGTCTCCCGTTTGATTGGTGCGCCTCCTGGATATGTGGGCTATGATGAAGGTGGACAATTGACGGAGGCTGTTCGTCGAAATCCATACAGTATTGTTTTATTTGATGAGATTGAAAAAGCCCATCCCGATGTATTCAATGTCTTGTTGCAAGTATTGGATGATGGTCGAATCACAGATTCCAAAGGTGTAACGGTAGACTTTAAGAATACGATCATTATCATGACAAGTAATTTGGGTAGTCAATATGCGTTTGAAAATATCAGCAATGAAGAGCGTCGAGATAAATATTTGAATGAAGTCAAACGTCATTTTAAACCAGAATTCATCAATCGTATTGATGAAATTGTGGTATTTAATGCTTTGGACGAAAGTGCTTTCATCCAAATTGCTCATAAATTTATGAATGAATTGTCTCATCGTTTATCCGAACGAGATATTCACTTAGAAGTAAGTGATGCTGTTTATCAACAAATTGCGAAAATGGGTGTCGATCCCGTATTTGGCGCTCGTCCAATGAAGCGATATATTCAACGACAAATTGAGACACAGATTGCGAAAAAGATCATTGAAACCGGTACGATCAAAGATGCGACCATTCAAGTTGATTATGTAGATGGTCAATATCAAATTGCGGTACAAGGTGTTTCAAAAATGACGGCGTAAACAAAACGTTTACGCCTTTTTAGCGTATAATATAAATAATGAAAAGGAAGTGTTTGTATGACAGATATTGAGCAATTGCATCAATGGATCGATGACTCAAATGATATTGTATTTTTTGGTGGTGCTGGTGTTTCAACCGAAAGTAATATTCCGGATTTTCGCAGTGATAATGGTTTATATAAAAAACAATATCGTTATCCAGCAGAACAGATGATCAGTCATTCTTTTTTTCTTTCCAATCCAGAAGAATTTTATGAATTTTATTTTAATCAAATGATTTTTCCAGATGCACAGCCAAATGCAGCCCATAAAGCCTTGGCCCAACTGGAAAAAAGAGGAAAATTAAAGGCAGTCGTCACGCAGAATATTGATGGTTTACATCAAAAGGCGGGATCCAAAGTGGTGTATGAATTGCATGGATTGGTCTTAAAAAATACTTGTATGCATTGTCATGCTCATTATGATTTAGAGCAAACGATGGCTGCACGGGATGATAAGGGCATTCCTCGTTGCCCAAAGTGCGGTCATATCATCAAACCAGATGTTGTTTTATATGAAGAAGGATTGGATGAAAGAACAATCTATGCTGCGGTGGATGCCATTGAAAAGGCGGATCTACTGATTGTTGGGGGAACCAGTTTAGTGGTTTATCCGGCTGCTGGATTGATTCGTTATTTTCATGGCAAGCATTTGGTCTTAATTAATCGGGATGTTACACCAATGGATGATCAAGCGGATCTTGTTATTCATGATTCCATTGGCAAAATATTGTCGAATGTGATTTGATTCTGTTTGACATAGCCACTTTATTTGTGTAGAATAAAGTGGCTATGGAGCCGTATCGAAGTGGTCATAACGGGCCCGATTGGAATTCGGGTAGGCTTAACGGCCCCGAGGGTTCGAATCCCTCCGGCTCCGCCAGATTTGACAAATAAGCCGATTTTAAGGTATTATCATACACATGGAAACTGAATGGTCATCATTCAGTTTTTTTATGTATGGAAAGGATACCTTTATGAATACTAAAAATATACGAATGATCACATGGTTTGTGATGTGTTTCATCTGCTTTTTTTCGCAAGTTTCTATTGTTTCGGCAAAAGATGTTTTACCTTCTGGTTCCTATCAAATCAGTCATATTTCCAATGATGTATTGATGATGAATCAAAATATACAATTATCCACGCTTGATAATGGTAATTCGCAAAAATGGGATATCATCAATCGTGGAGATGGAACTTTCTTGATCAAAAATCAAGCGAGTCAACAAGTACTAACGTATACAAAGAAGAATGTGCAAATGAAAGAAGCGGATGATTCAAAGAAACAACAATGGATCATTGAAAAAGTCGATGGTCATTATCAAGTGACGAGTCAAGCCAATAAGAAATATACACTTGGAGTCAATGGTCAGACAGTATGTGCCATGAAAGCAGAAAAAGCGGAATGGAACATAGAAGCAACAACGACTTGGACGGGGCCGGTATTAAGTGCAAGTGCTGGTTCAATCGAAGGACCATCTGGAAAAGAAACATATTATAATTTAGATATGTCCGGGGTTGTGGCAAATTTAAAGGCTCATGGTGTACAAGGGGACTATTGGGAAAGAGCAGATGGTGCTAAAATGTATGGGGCATATGTGATGGTGGCAGCCCATTTAGGCATCCGACCCTATGGTACATTGATCCCAACTTCTTTAGGAATGGGCATTGTATGTGATACTGGATCGTTTGCACAAAACAATGCCACACAATTAGATGTTGCCACAAATTGGTAGGTGAAAAAATATGGAAATCAATATTTTAGAATGTATTGAAGGGGCAAAACAAGCCCAGGGATTAACAGTCATCATTGATGTATTTCGTGCGTTTAGTTTGGAGTGTTATTTGTTTCATCAAGGAGCCAAACGCATTATTCCCATTGGCAATCTAAATCAAGCTTTTGCCTTAAAAGCAGAACATCCCGATTGGTGTTTATTTGGTGAACGAAAAGGGGCAAAAGTGGATGGATGTGATTTTGGAAATTCGCCAAATGAGATTGCTCATCTTGATTTTTCAAATAAAACGATCATTCATACAACTTCAGCAGGAACACAGGGTATTGTGAATGCGAAGGGTGCGGATGAAATTGTAACGGCATCGTTGGTGAATGCCAAAGCAGTGGCAAGGTATATCCAGCAAAAGAATCCAGATCTTGTTTCGATTGTTGCGATGGGAAATCAAGGTGTTTGTCGTGCTGATGAAGATCTGTTATGTGCTCAGTATATTAAAGCATTGTTAGAAAGAAAAGAATTTAGGATCGATCAGGAAGTAGAAGCGTTGAAAAAGGGAGCGGGTGCTAAATTTTTTGATCCCACAAATCTTATTTTTCCCGAAGCTGATTTCGCATTGTGTACAAATGTTGATCATTTTGACTTTGTGATCCAAGTGACAAAAAATGGAAATCGAGCATACAGGATTCAATAAGGAAATCTTTGTTGACAAAAGAGTGACATTCTTGCATTTTCAAATAAAATAACATAAACTTTCTTGTAGATAGACATTGTTCTTTTTCGAATCATTTGCATGTGTGTGGCCGCAAAATTGAGGTCTATTTTTTATGTTGCTATGATAAAAAGTATGGGGAATCCTCGAATCTTAAAAAGTGATGAGTCTATGTTCATGCATGTGTATTTAAGGATTTATTTATGAATAAATCCTATATCATACAGTTGGAGGTTCTATGTGGAGATATCGTTGTAAATCGCATTTGATCAGTATGTTGATTGGCTTTGCGGTGGGGTGTTTGATTGCTTATATATCTGTCAATCAACATATGGATGTGTATATGTCTTTATATCCGAGTGAAGTCATTTCCTATATTCAAAAAAATCAACTATTTTTTTATGCGATGAGCGGATTGTCCATTGCCGGTATCGTTAATATTATTCGATTAATGGAACTTGTAGGTGAGAAATGGAATATTTCACCATTTATTATCATCATGTTAATGATATTTGTGCCTGAAGTATTTTTATATATTGGTATTGCATTAGTCATTCCTGTAGTGATCGTTTGCTTGGTTGGCATGATCCAACTCAAGCTTGGCAAGACGGGTGATTTTACTTCTGGGGTATTAACGCCCGATCAGGAATTGGTTCGTATGTATACATTGCGACATCCATTAAAAATGGAAGTCAAAGAATTAGCTGAAACTTGTCGAAAGACTTCACAAAAAATTCAGATGGTTTATACATTGGGATTGATTGCCGTAATTTGTGTGATTTTCTTAGTCAGCAATATTTGGATATTGATCATTGGCTTTTTGATTTTTTTGTTTTCTTTCAATATCCTATCACGTTACCGGGCTTCGAATATCGTACCTATTATTTCTTTGTTGTATGATCAATGTGATCCAGAATCATGTGCATCTGCTATCATCCTATTTTCAACAAGAGGAAAAAAGGTTCATTTACAGATGCATACCATATTAGCGCAATGTTTGATCTATATGGATGAGCCGGAACTTGCCCAAGATGTATTAACGCGATTTCCGAAAAAAGATAAAATGAGCATCATTCAATATTGGACATTGATGGCTTATATTTATTATTTATTAAAAGATGAGCATTCCATTGAGCGATGCAAAGAAGAATTGAAAAAAGCGACGCAACGAACAGCTTTTTCCAGTGTGATCACAACAAGCGACGAAATGGCTTCGATCCAGAATAAAATTGATTTGATGAATGGTGAATTAAATACTTGTCGAAAATATTATTTAAAAAAGCTACAAACTGCTCAAGTGACTTGCCAACAAGTAGATGCCAGTTATTATATTGGATTGATTTCATTTGTTGAAAAAGATTATCCATTGGCCGATGTATATTTTAAACGTGTTGTTGCCATGGGAAATAAGATGTGTTTTGTATCCAAGGCACAGGGATATTTAGAAAAATTATCAAAAATGAATATTGATCCAGCTGAAGAACAAGTGTAAAGAAAAGACCTACCTATTCTCACTATAGGGTAGGTCTTTTTGCATAAGATACAGAACAATATTTAATGTGATGGATGCCAACGATTCCGTAAAAGCAGTCATGTGACCAATACCAGTATAGGTCAGCAAACAAATAATAAAAGTTGTCCCAAGCGCTAGGCTCCATTTTCTATTTACGACCAATAGAATAGGTAATGCATGGAGCCATTCGTAGATTGTGATTCCAAAACAAACAATAAATAACCAAACATGTAGATCGTTGATCCAAAAAGGGTAGGAAGGAAAGTAGGGGATGAATACACACATAAGCATGCCAAAACACGAAAGGACATGTCTTTTTTTATGATAAGCAATATCATAGGCATCCCAAATAGTCATTGCATACCATAAGAAACCATATAAAGTACTGCATGCCCATAAGAAAACATAGAATCGCAAATGCAAAGTATTCGCTATATAGGTGAAATTATCATACCAAATGTTGATCAGGATAAGACTGAAAAAATTAAGTAGCGGATTGATCAAAAAGGTGTGGATCGTATTCCATTTTTTTTGCATACAAATATTTTAGAATAATTTGGTTCTATTGTCGATTCCACCCGTATAAGTATATAGAAAACACATAAGAGGGTGAAGATGATGAAAGATTGGATCGATATCGTATATTCATCTCCACAGATGATGAAGCTCAAACTAAAAGATCAAACGTGGCTAGATATGGGTGTTTTTCATAAAATGGAGGTGGATCAAAATTGTATTACAGGTTTGTGGGAAGCTGAGTCGCAAATCATCACATATAGAATGGATGATTTTCTTCGCTTAGACGATGTTTTTGCACAACATGTTTTTGAAGAACAAGAAGGCTACATATTCTTACATCATTTATTCGAAGATATGATCAATGCGAATCGGAATAAACCAGTGATCATGGAACCTGATTTTGTGTTTGTTAGTCCATATGGAGATGCGTTTCGATATATCGTTGCACCGGTAGGTGTTGAACAATGGATGCAACAAAAAGATATTTGTAATGTATGGATTCCGTATTTATGCGAACATTTGCAGACCACAACGTCTTTTGAAATTATTGGGTTCTTAATGAAATTTTCACAAAGCAAGGAAATGTCCCTAACAAATTTAGTGATGGGACTTGATGCGATTCGTCATAAGTATTATCCAACACGCTTTTTTCGAAGAAAAAAACATCAAATATTTAAAGTAGCAGAGCCCATGCATATCTTGTATACCGCAAAGAAAGAACCAGAAGTCACTCTTGATTTGATGGATAACCAAACGCATATTCTCGGGCAACCGAACCATCCGATGGCTTATCTTTCTATGAATGATCAACGATATGATTTACTTCATGAAGTGAATTTGGTTGGTCGCTCTATGGCATGTGATATTCGTCTAACCGACGTAGAAGTATCCATGAAACATGCAAAAATCTTACGTCAAAATGATCGATTTTATATCATGGATCTCAAATCAAGTAATGGGACTTTTCTGAACGATAAAAGAGTACAACGAAAAATGCGCCTAAAAGATGGCATGATCCTACGTTTTGCGAGTCAAGTAGGTGTGTTCCATGAAGTATCGATGGATTCGTCTGTTTAAACAGACCGAAACTTCATGGGTGGTTTTGGTTGAAGATATGCGAACGGGAAAAAAATATGTGGAAAAAGGTGTGCTAAAAAGTGCAAATCCCATTTTGATTCATCAATGGCGAAAAGAAGTTGATGTACTAACGCATTGGCAAGATCCATATATTCCAGAGCTGGTCGATGTAAAAGAAAATGATCGGGCATTCACACTGATAGAAACATACATTCAGGCAGAAACACTCGATGTGTGGATATCAAAACATCCATTTAGGAAAATACGGGATCGGCAACGATTTATTTGTCAAATGATGCATTGGATGGAATCTCTTCATCAACTTGGATATGTTTATGTGGATCTTAAACCACAAAATCTTTTAGTGGATCGATCTCATATTTATTTGATTGATTTTAATTCATGTATTGAAATAGGGGATCAAACCATATTGTCTGCATCTGCATTTAATCAAGATCTTCGATGGAATCATTTCGCAAAGAAAACGGAAAATATCGATCGAATGGGATTGAAAAAGATGATTTGTTTTCTCTATCCAATGGGTTGTTTGTTGCCTGCCTCAAAAGCTTTCTTTTTATGGACGCTTCGTTTGAAAAGATTTGTAGTTGCACTTTTTTTGATTAGTCTGTCTGTCTTCTTTGTAGCTACTTCTTTTCATTCGAAATCCAATACCATCGATATCTACTTATCTTCTGGATCAAGTCAAGATTTTATAGCCTCTTACAAAGCACAAGACCATCCAAATTTATACATATGGATAGAAAATGGATGGATTTCAAAAGATGTCTATAAAGAGCCCAAAACGGCTAAATTTTTGATTTATCAAGCCATCCAAACCAAAAATCATTCCATTTGTGAATATATTTATCAACAGATTCCCTTTTCTACAAAACAACAGATTCCTGATGAAGTGGCTGATCTACTTGAATGGGTGGAAATGAGGCCATCACAAAATTGGATCGATCATTATGTGGATCATCTATCTCAGAAACCATCCGTATCTAAGATGGATACGTTTGTTCTTTATTGCTTAAAACATCGTATCATGGTATCTCCAAAAGCCTGGAAACAAATGTATCAATGGCCAAACCGTATTTTTATTTCGGATTCTTTTGCGAATCATTTTCTTGAATATTGTTTATTTTTACGCTCTCAAAAAAGAGCAATCAATCAAATCCCATCTACATTAGTACATTTTTTTGAACAAGATAGACATGATAGTGAATTCTATCAATTATGGAGGCAAATAAAATGAATGCAGTTTGGATGCCCATGTTCATGTTGGCAAACCCAATGGTGCAAGTCGATTTCGTTCCAATGCATCAAAATACAGTCGAGATTGCACCCATCGAGCAAGAATCCGAAAAAGAAAATGTGGTACAGATTACGGAAACGATAGACAGAAGCAAAGAAGAAAAACATTGTAGATTTTCAGTGGAAAATAATGGGTATACTTTAGACCCAACAATCAACATACATTGTACCGGTCTTGCATTCGATCAATCATCATTGGTCGTGGAACATAATAAACAAACAGAAATTGTACAAGCCCAAGCAGATATGACGTATTTATGTAAAGAGGTTGGTACATATTTTGCATACTTACAAACGCAGGAAATAAAAAGTGATGTCCACTCATGGCATTATGTTGATCAAAAGTTACAGATGCAGATGGTGCAACAAAATGAGCAAGATCATGGAAACAGCATGGTGGAGGATACGAAAGGAACAGAAAACCTTCATTCTATGAATGAAGATGATCAGAAAATCGAGTTGCCCTTCCAAACGAATGGAACAATGGTTGAAAATTCAAATATTGAAAGGAACGATACCATAGAAAATAATATGATATCGGCTAATGTTGCGGTCGCTATTGATCAACAAACGGTTGCCGCAACGGAAACATCTCATTTTACGATTCCCCAAAGGGAAGAAAAACCAATGAATGATGATTGGAATCAAAAGGAGAAAACAGATTCCATTTCTTTGAAAGAAATGACTTCAAATATCGATGATTTTGGGAATGAGACCACTTTAAAAAAGTCGTTGGCAGAAGATGGAACGATAAAAACCAAACAATGGATCTTTGCGCAAACTTTGACACCCCATTTAGAAGTACAAGATCGAACGTGGATCATTGATGACCAGAAGCAAATTCATTTCGAGCAAAAGTCGCAACAAATTGAAACACCTTCCTGTAACATCGTCACCATGAATGATCGTAAAATTCGTATTGTATTCGATCCACCTGAAAAGGTAATTTGGATCAAGATCAATGGTAAAAAAATACATACACCAAAGAGTCATCTTGATCGTCTCCATCAATCGTACATGGAATTCAGAGTTTCAAAAAAGAAATGTGTTATTGAGGTTAAAGTAATCGATGAAAAACGTCATACAAGAAAAATAAAAAAAGTGATTGCTCCCGTTTTGAGAAAACGGGAAATTTCGAAACAAGAATTATGGTTAAAAACCTTGTGGATGAAATGGCTGCATGGATAAAATTGTCCTATTTTATGATGATCGATGTGAAATGATTTTTTTGGAGACAATGCAAGTATTTCGTGGGCTAGAGTTTGTGAAAACAAAAGGAAAGGTTTATGTTGATCATCAATGTTTAAAAAAGAATCAGAGTTTGATCATTGGTGTATATCGCATTCTCTGGATCAAAGAGGATTGGCATATGGTCTCCATTGCTCCACTCTTTTCCTTTGGTCGCGAACTTGGATTGTCCGCTCATGTTTCTTTTCATCATTTTCGTATCAAAGATAAACATTTGATAGATCTGTCTAGTACGAATGGCACATATGTAAATGGACAGAAAGTAAAAGAAAAAATAATACAGGATGGGGATTGGATCCAGGTGGCTGAATATTGCATGTATGTATTTGGTTCAATTCTTTTGATCAATACGCGAATAAAGAAAGCAATACAACATTGTGTATATCAACCCATAGAAAAAGTTGAATCTTGGAAGATACAGGATGAAGAATATACTTTTTCACCCACACATATTTCGATGTCTATTCAAGTGCCACATTGTATGCAGCCACCCATGAAACCAAAACGAATCCAAATGTTCGTACCGTCCCTATCCATTTTATTGTCTGGCGGCTTGTTAAGTTTGGGATATTATCTATTTCAACCGGAACAAAAGCATCAAATATCAACGATGCTTTTAACAAATTTATCGATGTTTATCGCATTCTTATTTTGTGGCACATTGAATTATCGTTCGCAATGGAAGCAGAGCCAAAAGGAATATATTGAAAATGATCAAAAGTATTTGTCTTATCTTGCGACAATGAAAAGTAAAGTACAACAAGCTTTACAAGATCTGGAACGCCAAGAGAAAAAATATATGCAAATATGTACATGTAAAAAAGAAACCTATGGCATTCGTCATCCGCTGTATGTAGGAGAAAATTTACAATCATGGATCTCATTTAATTATCCAGAACCGGCTTATGATCAAGCGAATCATCATTTATACCAAACCTTGCAAGCACACATAGAGGAATGTTCACAAAACATATATCGTCATGTTTTTCTTAAAAAAGGGCAAACCATATGGATCGTTGCTGATGATCCTTTGATTGGTTCCTATTTGTTTGCTCAATGGATTTGGCAACATCCATCTCAAGATGAAAAATGGATCTGGGTGGATCCGAATATGAAAAAAGAAGATCGTTGTTTTGGCTTTCCACATTGTCAATGGCATCATCAGTTATTATTGGCTTCTTCACAAAAAGAATTGCTGGACATTGTCTCGAAAGTAGAAGCGAATCATCTTTGGATCTTTTCAACCATTCCACTCCAAATCAAAAGAGAAGCAACACTTATTTTTTGTACCACACAGAAAATATCAATACCGATCGATTGGAAAATATCACATGTCTCACCAAAAAAAATTGATCTTCGTCCGATTGCTTGGGGCATGACGTGCACACAAAGTTTTTATAGGAGCATCAAAGGGGTATCGCATCAGTCCCATTGTTGTTTACGTATTCCTATAGGTTTGAACGGTAATGGCAAAGAAATATGGATTGATTTAGATGAAAAGAAACAAGGCCCACATATTTTAGTAGCAGGAATGACTGGATCGGGCAAATCGGAGTGGATCTCTACGTTATTGATGCAATTAATCGTTAGAAACAGTCCAGAACAATTGCAGTATATTCTTATTGATTTCAAAGGAGGTGCTTTCGGACAAGCTTTTTATCAATTTGCACATTGTGCGGGTATGGTTACAAATCTTGAAGAAAATGCGGTACAACGATGGATTGAAAGCTTGCGTGCCGAAATGAAGCATCGTCAATGTGTATTGCGTGATTTTATCAAAGTACATCCACATCAAATTGCTCATATTGATGCATACAATCGAATCCATAAAAAATCCATGAGTCATGTACTGATCGTAATGGATGAATTTGCTCAGTTTAAAATGCGATATCCAGAAGCAATGAATGAAATCAAAGAGATTGCCCGTATTGGTCGTTCTCTTGGTATTCATTTGATTTTAGCGACACAAAAACCGATGGGGATCGTCGATGAGCAAATCGTATCCAACTTTCGTCTACGTATTTGTTTAAAAGTCAATAGTGAATCCGATAGTCGAGAAGTGTTGCAAAATACCCAAGCAGCCCATTTAAAAAAAGCAGGCGCTTTTATTGGTCTAGTGGATGATTTGTATATACAAGGACAAGGCTATTGGATCCATGAACAAAAAGTTGATGATCATTGGTTTGGCTATGAGGATGGTAAAAAAATCGCCCAAACGATTGGAAAAGATGAGACAACATTTCAATTTCTCACCGAACAGCTGTTGTCCAAATCACAAAAGCATCATTGGATCATCCAGCCAGATCTAAAAACACGATCTTTGTCAGATATGATGATCGATCTTCCATGGAAGCAGCAGCAAATCGTTTGGCATCCAAAACATGGAGAAAAAATCCTCTTGTACTATGAACAAGAAAAACAACGGGATGAATGGTTATTAACTATTTTGACAAAATTAGATGAAGAAGTAGGTATGATTCATTTACCATCATTAGAATCTTATGGCTCAAACGAAAAGGCATCTTTTTACTTTATTGATGTCTTTGATCATATGGATATCACCGAATATATGTCAAATTCAATGGGAATGATTCTTTGCATTCATTCGTATTGGATGGCATTAGATACATTCCGAAGACAATGGGACCATATAATTTGTCTATCCTGGCAAAATCTTGATATGGTTCGTAGTGTATTTCATACGTTTCAAATACCTAAGGCAGATCAAGGATTGATATGGATGAATGATCGCTTGGCACAATTCTATTATGGGAAGGCAATACCGATGATCAAAAGTAAATCAGGTAGAAAGCAAACCTCCTTGCGAGTCGGACGGACCATCCGTATGCAAAAACAAATTGACTGGCAACATCATCATCCTTTGCTCATTCTATATGTACAGCAATCTTGTTTTGAATGGATCCAACAACGTATTCAAAATTGGCTGTTGATTGATCCGCTTCTACAAATAAGTAATGATTTGAAGGTAGAAGCTGATATTTATATTTGCGGTGTATTGGAATCTATGTCTGTTCTTACGGATGCCCATTTTATCCAGAAGCAATATGATTTGGATCTAATGTGGGTTGGTTTGGGGTATCGCGAATACTCCTATTTGATTCATCGACTGTCACCAGACGAAGAGGGAGATGTCTATTTTTGGCAAGATCGATATGTATGGAGCTTTCAATATGAATGAATTATTGATTTATATTCGTGAATTTGATGGATCGAAATGGTTGATTTTTTATATCACGGATACATATGTATTATCGCAGTTTCTGGATGAAACACAGAAGTTTTGGAAACACCAAGTTTCGTATCAAAGATGTTTTTATTGCTTGGATACTCAACGTTTTATGGATATGCGTACAGACAGTAAAACGAACGGTATTCGATCGGGTGATCATCTTATTTTGATCTAGAAAGGAATAAAATGAAAATTAAAGTAGAAATTCAGGAAGTGTATCAAAGTGCCATGTTTTTAAAACAAAAAGCGGAAGCGTATGATCAAGCTATCATTCAAATGAATCAGATGATGCATCAAATGCAAAACGTTTGGCAAGGAAAAGATAATGAAGCATTTATAGCAAAAGTAGATGCGTTTCAACCACAATTGAAACGTATGACATCGATCATTGAGCAATACAGTGCGTTTATTCGTTCCAGTGCGATGCAATATGAACAGTTACAGCAAGAACGAGCAATGGCTGCAGGAAGGTTGGCTTAAATTATGGCATATGTACAAATTTCTGCGGATGATGTATTGAATTATGCAAATCGACTAAAGACGAGTGAGAACCAGATTCAAACTCTATTTCAGGAGGTGGACGCAAAAATGAATGATTTGAATGGAGTCTGGACATCGCCTGCCTCTGCATCTTTGATAAGTCAATTTCAATCGTTACGTCCAGTCTTTCAATCGTATATTCAGGCGATTGATGCATATGTACAATATTTACAGCAAACGGCTGCATCCTATCAAGAAAATGAACAACAATTGGCGAGTCGTGTGCAATGAAATCGTTGTCGTATTATGAATCACTGATTCAAGAACTAATTGCATTGCAAAGGGAAGTCGCTAATGGTTTTTCAGATGATGAGAGAATGGCCATTCAAAATGCGATTGGACAAATAATAATTCTTGCAAAAAAACAATTAAATGAGTTGAAGAATGAAAATTGATACAAAAGTCTATCGACATGTATCGAATCAATTAATAAAGTATTGTATTCCTTTATCTTTTACCCAAACAAATCTCTCGATTCGACATCAAGATATTGTGTCACGTCTTCAAAAGATCTCTTCTTTTTGTTCACAAAGTGCAAATTTGTATGAACAAAAAGAAGTATCCTTATCGAATCAACATATTCAAAAAGGCTATTTCACCTATTCAGGATCCATTCATCCACAGTTTGACAATATTTACAAAAAGGCAGGAAAGACGATCAGTGCTTCTGGTCAAATTCGATATGCAGCCAGTCAATATGCATATACCAAGAGCAATGCATATGGATATATAAACTTAGATGCAGATATTGGTCAATGGAAAGCAGATGGAACGATCAATTTTCATATGTGGAAAAACAAGATCATTGATCCAAGTGTGTATCTTTATGGATCAACAAGTTTAAGTCTTTTCAGTGGAAAGGTTTCTGCTCGCATTGGCAATTCAATGATTCATGGTGATGTTTCTGCGTCGGGACAAGTAGGTGTGGTATATGCGAAAGCTAAAGCTGTTTTTAATGCAAGAGAGCAAACGTTGGAAATGGATGTGGGTGCCGCTGCCTTACAAGGCGAAGTAAGATCTTCATTTCATTTTTTTGACGCAAAGATAACACTGACCGGTTCCGGATCGATTGGGAGTGCACAAGCCAATTTCAGTTATCATCATAAAACGAAAGAATGGGAATTTGGGTCTAAACTTGGCTTTATTTGTGGTCTGGGATTTAAAGTGAAGGTAGAATATTAAAAGGAGGTTTGGATGAAAGAGTTATTGCCTTTGGGAACTGTTATTACCTTAAAACAAGGGAAAAAACGTTTGATGATCGTTGGCCGTTTACAAAATCAAGTGGGTACAGAAAAAATCTATGATTATGCGGCAGTTCTATGGCCGGAAGGTGTTTTGGATTCAACGCATTTCTATCTTTTTAACGATGAAGATATCCAAACTCTATATTTCATTGGATTGCAAGATACAGAGGAATTCAATTATCGATATGTGCTTGAAGAACAACAAAAAAATAATGGTAAGTAAACAACCATAAAAAACACATCTGACTTTTCATGTCAGATGTGCTCATTTACGAATTGGACGAACTATTACTGCTTTTCGCAAGTTCTGGATGATTCACTAGATATTCCGGATTATTTGAACGTAGATAATCGAATATGTCTTGATCATGTACTTCGAAATTGTATTTCTTTAAATAATATTGCATACATGCCGAACTTAGATCAGAATCCGATGACAAACTGTCTTTTAATTTTGAAACAAGTTTGTCATATGAATTTGTTTGTAAGATGGCTACATAAGCTGTATTGGAACTATCATCGTCACTTGTAAATACTTCATCAACAAGACCCGTATTTGATTGATTGTACAAGGTCTTCACTAATCGAGTGGGCACACCACTTGTTTTTGTTGTGATCAAGGTAGCACTATCCGAAAAGTTCGAATCCGAACTTTGATATTTAGAGATAACATCTTTTTGAGTTGTCCCTTTTTTTAATTCGGCTAAAGCTTGTTTTGCTTTCTTTTCACTATCGCATTCAATGATGATGGCCATGGAAGGTTTATATTTTTTCTTAATGGCTTTTTTATTGTCTTGGAAATATTTATCCAATAGCTTGTCTGCTTGAATCGTAGGCAATAGTACTTTGTTGATGTAAGTCTTTTTTGTATATCCTTGTGCTTTTATTTGGCTTTCAAAACTATCGGAAGCTGATTTATATTCTTCATATTGTTTTTCTGCTTCTTCTTTCATCGCTTTGGTTTTACCCACTTCTTTATTATAAATAATACTTTGAATATGAGTGATACCATCCGATGTACCACTCGTATTTTTTAATAACGTGTAGACATCATTTTTTGTATAGGATGTATCGCCAACTGTCATAAGTGTGGAATCACCATTGGAAACCGAAGTATTATGACCAGAACATCCAGTAAGCATCAATGCACATAAACTTAAGGATAGGATACGCTTTTTATTCATTGGAAGCATCTCCTTTCAATTGCTCATTGATATAAGCATTTAGTTTCTTCTTCGTATTTTTATCTTTGATCGTGATTTTTAATTTTTTTGCATTGGTTTGAACAATTTTTGTGGATAATCCAGTATTGTTATTTAAAATGGCATTCAATAATTGACGTTTTATCGTTGTATTCTTGCTTTTATGGATCGTATTGACATCCGTTTCATTGACATGAACCTTATATAAAGTTGTTGTTCCTGCATCACTATCTGTAACTGTGATCCAATCGGATGTTTCCCCCTTTTTTAATTTTAAAGCCGCTTCAATGACACTAGAATCTAAAGAACTGCTACTACTGCTGTCTTTATCGTCTTCATCGATATAGCCATAAACTCCTTTATCGCTAGCCGTTGTATCTTCTGAGTAAGCCGTTGCGGTTTTCGCAAAGCTTTGTTTTTGCAAAGCACTATCAATATTATCTTTTTTCTTTTGTTCATCCGATGTTAAGTTGCTTGCATCCGATACCGACATGGTAATGATAGAGATGGTACGTGGATTTTTTGCGACAACAGCCTTAGATAAGCTTGCAAAATGGTCATTGACATAGTCTTCATTCATCTTTGCTTCTTTTACGCTTTCTAAACAGTATTTATTTAAATCATCATAACTAGAATATCCATATGCATATAATTCTTGTTCAATGACTTGTTCATAATTATTTGAATCTTGCTGTTTGGCATAGCTGACAATATTGTCTTGCAATGTTTTTGCATCATTTTTAATAGAGTCGGTCTCTTTCACGGTTTGAGAAACCACTGCATTCTTATATAAATTATAGAGAAGTTCCCCATCATCTTTGGAAAGATCCGAATATATTTCATCTGCTGTTACATTGCCACCTGTTACGCTCATGACGACATCAGAATTACCGTCTTTCATCGATGAAACATTATATTTATTGCTGTCATAGATAAAATAGGAAACAAAACCAATGATCACAATGGCAATGACAACGACAAACCAATTGTCTCTAAGAAATTGACCCATATGTCATAACCTCCTTGAAAGTCTTTTCAATTATACGGGAAATAGGTTTAAATTGCAATGTGCGTAATAATTGAGATTTATAGGGAACTTTGGTATGATAAGCCAGTGAAAAGAGGAAAGAATAATGGCAGAATTAGCAATTCATGATCTTCATGTATCCGTTGAAGAAAAAGAAATTTTAAAAGGATTAGATCTTACCATTCAAAGTGGTGAACGCCATGCGTTAATGGGGCCCAATGGAAATGGAAAAAGTACATTGTTGGCTGCCATCATGGGAAACCCTAAATATACAGTTACTCAAGGAACAATTACCTTAGATGGAAAGGATATTTTATCGATGCCTGTTGATCAAAGGAGTAAAGCAGGATTGTTCTTAGGCATGCAATATCCACCAGAAATCTCAGGGGTGACAAATTCTGATTTTCTGCGTAGTGCCATCAATGCACGGCGCGAAAAACCAATTGGTTTATTCCAATTTATCAAACAAATGGAAGGTGCAATTAACACGCTTCAAATGAAACCAGATCTAGCTCATCGATTTGTGAATGATGGTTTCTCTGGTGGTGAAAAGAAACGAAATGAAATTGTTCAAATGACAATGTTGAAACCAACGATTGCGATGTTGGATGAAATTGATTCCGGTTTGGATGTCGACGCATTGCGAATTGTTGCCGATGCGGTCATGAAATCACAAGATGAATGTGATTCTGGTTTGATCATTGTTTCTCACTATGCAAGATTTTTAGAATATCTACAACCTACACATGCTCATATCTTGATTGATGGTCAAATCGTGGCCAGTGGTGATGCCACATTGGTTGAAAAAGTCGATAAAGAAGGATATGAGTGGATTGAAGAAAAAGTGGGTGTTCAAGCAAGGAAAGAAGAAAAGAAACAACCAGTATCCCTAGGTGCATGTGCCGTTAAGCAAGGGGTGTAAAATATGGAAACCGTATTAAAAGATAGCTTTTATGAAACGATCTCCATTCATCAGAACCAAGAACATATTGTTTCTGTTCAACCACATAGTAAGGGAACATTGCTTGTAACTATCGCTTCCGATGCACGTGCGTATGCACTCCAAATGAACGTTCAAGCAAGTGCAAACATAAAAGTTTTTATTTATAATCAAGCACGATCAGCTTTCGATTTAAATATCAAAGTCAACATGTATCAAGATGCCGTTTGTCAGATGGGATTTTTGGATATGGAAGATGCACCTGTTGATTGGCATCATTTCGTTGATCTAGTTGAACCGGGTGCGCGATACGAAATTTTATCAGGGCAATTGTGTATGTCCAATCAAGCAAAGATTTGTGATATGGAAGTGCGTCATGATGCACCCTATACGACGGGAGAAATCAAAAATTTTGCGGTTTTGTTGGAACATGGACATTATGAAATGGTGGCCAATGGCAATATCTTAAAAGGATGTACAAAAGCACAATCTCATCAAGCTACTCGGGTTTTAACGTTGGGAAAAGATCATACAACAAAATGTATTCCATTATTATTGATTGATGAAAATGATGTGAAAGCAAGTCACGCCTTAACGGTTGGTCAACCGGATGAAGACCAAATGTATTATTTAGGATCGCGGGGCTTAACCAAAAAACAATCTATTGGTTTGTTAAGTGTTGGTTATTTTTTGCCCGTCTTAGATTTAATTGAAGATAAAGATCTGAAACAACAGCTCCAACAAGAGATGGAAAGCAAGGTGGGACTTTATGGAAATCAATAAAATTCGTAAAGATTTTCCGATTCTTCAAAGAGAGATGTCAAATCACCCAATGATTTATCTGGATAATAGCGCTACCACATTAAAGCCTCAGCCCGTCATTGATGCTGTTGTACATTATTATACGTATTTAGGGGCCAATGCTCATCGTGGTGATTATGAGATGAGTGCCCAAGTTGATGCAGCTTTTGAAGGTGCTCGTGATACTGCAAAAAAGTTTATCAATGCGAAATATCGTGAAGAAGTAGCTTTTACATCGGGTTCCAGTGAAGGGCTGAATGAAATTGCCTTGATGTTGGTTGATCAAGTTCTAAAAGACGGCGATGGTGTATTGACCGATCAAGCTGAACATGCCTCAAGTGTCTTGCCTTGGTTCAAGGCCAAGAAAGATTTAGATATAGAATATATTCCTTTGGATAATGAAGGCAAGATTACTATTGATAATTTTAAAAAGGCTTTGAAGCCGAATATTAAAGTTGTTTGTGTTGCCCAAATTTCCAATGTGTTGGGCTTTGAAGCACCTATTAAAGAAATGACAAGATTGTGTCATGAAAATGGCACGATCATAATTGTGGATGGGGCACAGAGCGCACCTCATATGCGAATCGATGTGCAAGATCTGGATGTAGATTTCTTTGTCTTATCGGCACATAAATTATGTGGTCCAACCGGTATAGGCATCATGTATGGCAAGAAAAAATATTTTGATGTGTTGGAACCTGTATTTTATGGTGGCGAATCCAATGCTCGTTTCTATAAAGATGGAACGGTGACTTTAAAGAAATCACCATTGAAATTTGAAAGTGGGACTCAACCCATTGAAGGAGCCATTGGAATGGCGGCGGCTATGAAGTATGTTTCAGGTATTGGATTTGATGATATTCATGCACATGAAGTTGCGTTAAAGAAACATTTTTTGGAAAAATTAGCGGATTGTGATCGTGTAAAGATCTACAATGCCCATGCACAAACGGGGATTGTCACTTTTAATGTATATGATCATGGCAAGATGATACCAGCTCAAGATGTGGCAAGTTTTTTAAATACACGTGGTATAGCTGTGCGCTCAGGTACGCATTGTGCAAAGCTATTACCAGAAGTGATCAATGCTTTCGGAACAGTACGAGCGAGTTTCTATTTCTACAATACGATCGAAGAAGTGGATGCATTGGTTGAAGGTTTGAAAGAAGCTACCTTAGAAAAATGTATCAATATTTTCTTTTAAGGAGGACAGAACATGGAAATCGATCCGACTTTAATGCGTGAGATCATCATGGATCATTATGAGTATCCACGTAATCATGAACTAACCAATGATGGAAAATATCTATCAAAACATATGGATAGTGAATCTTGTATTGATGATATTACTGTACAAGCAGATATCGAAAACAACGTGATCAAAGATGTCCGCTTCGATGGTGTTGCTTGTACAATTTCTACAGCATCTACATCGATCATGACAGAACTTGTCAAAGGTAAAACCATTGATCAAGCTAAAGAAATCATCGACAATTATTTTGCGATGATCGATGATCGACCATATGATAGCGATATGATGGAAGAAGCCATTGCGTTTAAAAATGTTGGTAAGCAAGCCAATCGAATTAATTGTGCCACAATTGGTTGGAAGGCATTGCGTGATATCATCACGGAAAGTGAGGAGAAGTAATGGCAGACGAAAAAGAGTTTAAATTATCAACCGATTATGAATATGGCTTTCATGATAAAGACGTTAGCGTCTTTAATACCGGTAAAGGTTTAAGTGAAGAAGTCGTTCGCACGATTTCAAAAGCGAAGAAGGAACCAGAATGGATGTTAGATATTCGTTTAAAGGCGTATCATTCGTTTGTTGAACAAGAAAATCCAAATTGGGGACCGGATCTAAGTCATATCAATTTTGATGATTATATTTATTATATTAAACCAAGTGATAAAGAAGAACACAATTGGGATGAAGTGCCAGAAACGATTCGAAATACGTTTAATAAATTAGGTATTCCAGAAGCGGAACAAAAATATTTGGCTGGTGTTTCTACGCAATATGAAAGCGAAGTTGTGTATCATAACATGCTAGAAGAAGTGCAAGAAAATGGGGTTATTTTCTTGGATACCGATACAGCCGTAAAAACATGTCCTGATCTTGTGAAGGAATATTTTGGTAAAGTTGTCCCTTATACGGATAATAAGTATGCGGCATTAAATACCGCGGTTTGGTCTGGTGGCGTATTTATCTATGTACCACCTGGAGTGCATCTTGAAAAACCGTTACAGTCTTATTTCCGAATCAACACGATGCAAATGGGCCAATTTGAAAGAACGCTGATCATTGTAGATGAAGGGGCGGATATCAATTATGTAGAAGGTTGTACAGCACCTGTCTATTCCAAAGATTCTTTGCATGCAGCTGTTGTCGAGATCTTTGTAAAAAAGAATGCGCATTGCCGTTATTCAACCGTTCAGAATTGGTCAAGCAACATTTTGAATTTAGTTACACAACGAGCCATCGTATCTGAAAATGGCCATATGGAATGGGTGGATGGAAATATTGGTTCCCATATCAATATGAAATATCCTTGTACAATTTTGGCTGAACCTTATGCGAAGGGAACCGCTATTTCTATCGCAGTGGGTTCTCAGGGACAAAAGCAAGATACCGGTAGCAAGATGATCCATTTGGCTCCGCATACGAAAGGTACGATGATCTCAAAATCGGTGGCTCGTAATGGCGGTGAAGTCAATTTCCGCGGTTGGGTGCGAATGAACAAGAAGGCGGCCTATTCCAAATGTAAAGTAGAATGTGATACATTGATCCTAGATGATCAGTCAAGAAGTGATACGGTTCCATTAAATATTTTGCAGAACGAAACTTCGCAAATAGAGCATGAAGCAACTGTTTCCAACGTAGATGAAGAACAACTTTTCTACTTGATGTCACGTGGATTGACGGAACAACAAGCAACAGAAATGATCGTAATGGGATTCTTGGAACCATTTACGCGTGAATTGCCAATGGAATATGCAGTTGAATTGAATCAATTGTTAAAGTTAGATATGTCCAATTCGATTGGATAATCAAAGTCCATCTTTGGGATGGACTTTTTTAAGGAGGTAAAATGCGCATTTTATTATATGGTGACAGCAATACATGGGGATATGATGCGATCCATGTTTCTCGATATGAGAATCGATATGGACAAATCCTTCAACACATGTTACCGAATGATACGATCATCGAAAGTGGACTCAATGGACGGACCATTGCCCTAGATGATCCATTCGAGCCAGGGCGAAATGGAGCGAAAAGTATTCGTTCTGTGATCAAGACGCATATGCCCATCGATCTGTTAGTGATCAATCTGGGAATCAATGATGCGAAACGTATTTATTCTACCAATGAATATTCCATAGAAAAAGGAATGCGAACCCTTTTGAATAAGGTTTTTCAACCTCGTCTACTAGAATGTGGCTATGCGATGCCAAAGATCCTGCTTGTTCAGCCTGCTCGTATGCATCCGGATTATATAAAAGATCATGAAAAAGATATTTGTTTTGGCAAAGAAGGCTATCAGATGATGGAACAAGCAGGTACTCATCTCAAAAAGGTGGCAAAGGAATATGGTATTTTCTATGTAGAAACACCGCATCTGATGGCTGGAGCCTATGATGGTATCCATATGAATGAAGAAGGCCATATATTATTAGCACAAATATTAAAAAGAAAGATTGAGGAATTACGATGACGGTTACAAGTAATGTACGATCCTTTTGGCAACATTTTAAAAAAGTAGAAGATCCGATCATTCAAAGTTTACAAGCAAAAGAATATCCACAATTACGTCACATCATTGAAGAATTAGATGATGAAGCTATGGAGAAATTTGGTGCTCATTTTTTTGTAGAAGATAGTAGTGAATATCTAGAATTAGTATTTGATCCCGGACCCAATAAAACGAGTCAATATCTCACTAGATATTGTGTAGAACAAGCTCCACAAGATATTCGTTCAAAATGGATATGTAATGATGTATTGCCGCCCATGTCGCAAAAAGCGATAGAAGCACAAGTCAAGATCAAAGATCAAGAATATTATTTAAATGATTTTTTTGTCTTTTATACAATCGATCCTAAAAATAAAATGATTGCTTGTGATGTGTATAATCCGAGTTATTCATTAATTGATAATACGGAACGAAAAAAAGAAATGAGCATGTACCTTGTGGAATTGGCGATTGGTCAGAATATATATGAAGCCTATCTTTCCAAAGTAGATTTTATTGATGCACCAGATGATCAAAGAGATTTTTGTAACTTGATTGATTTTTATGAAAAAATTGATCAAATCGTAAAAAAAGAAAACTGGCCTACCTATGAACATCCGACCGATATTTATTCCGTGTATCAACCCATCAAAGAAATTGCTGATGATTCCTTACGAAAGGATATGAAATATATTTTCACGACACATCCTTTACTGATTGAAGAATCCATTTCGCAGCAACACGATGTGGTGGCAGATTTGAAAGCGAAAGATGGTGAATTTGGATATATTTATTATTTAAATCCATTTCATTCGAAGGAAGATGCATTATTACGCCAAAATTTATCTAAACAATTGGATGAACAAATGACAAAAATTGGGGTTGCCAAAGTCATCGGTGGAGCTATCGGTAAAAGCTATGCTTATATAGATTGGATCGTTTATGATACGAAAGCGTTTAAAAAAGCCCTGCAAGATCTCCAGGGAAAATTAAGTGAAAATTTAACATTGCATTATCAGCCATTTTAGCTATGGATATCGTCACAAGCATCTAATAATCGTTGTTTGCGATTGTGATTCAGTTCCATTGTGGGATCCGTAAAAAAACGAGCTAAGATATCTGCATCTTTGATCAATTCACAATAAGGTGAATCATATTGTTCTTTATGGCTGTGTTGGGCAATGGCATAACAAATATCATCAATTTCATTTGTTTTGAACATTCCGGTTTCGGTCAGATATCGATTGGCCAAAATGCTACTCAAACGAGCATGTTCCTCATGGGAACAATTCTGGGTGAATTGAGCAAAGTCATGAAACAAAGCAATGATCTTGGCGATTTCAATATCTTGATTACGAGACATGGCCAATAAAGTTATGCATGTATCCACTTGCGCGGTATGGGTCAAAGCTTCTTGACGTAATGGCTCGTTATAAATTTTTGTATATTTTGTATAGACATAATCTTTTACTTGTTCATATCGTTGTAGCGATTTCATACGTTTATTATAGTTTTCAAAACAATGGATGTCAAAGATATGATAACGGTTACATGGACAAAGAATAGACATTGTAACTTGTTTAAAAAATGTGTATAATTATGTTTGGCTTAGATTCAAGGAGGAATAGTATGAGTAATATAGCTATTATCTCTTTATCTGGGATAGCAGGACTTGTGATTGGAATTATCGCGATGGTGATTTATTCCAAAGCAGGTTTGAATAAGAATCAGCAAAATGCCGAAAGAATCTTAAAAGATGCCGAAAATGAGGCACAATCTCGTATTAAACAGGCGGTTTTAGATGGAAAAACGCAAGCACATGATTTGCGTGTGGAAGCTGAAAAGGAAATCAAAGAGCGAAAACAAGAAAACACGGATTTTGAGAACAAATTGATTCGTCGAGAAGACAGTTTGAATTTCCGTGATGAAGCGTTGTCGCAAAAAGAACGCCAGGTTAATGACAAGATGCAGAAAGTAACTGATAAACTGTCATCACTAGATCAAAAAGAGAAAACATTACAAGAACAAATTGATAAACAAATTGATGTCCTAGAGGGCGTGGCTAAAATGTCTAGTCAAGATGCCAAGAAGGAATTGTTCGCAAAAGTTGAAAAGAAGATGCAGCACGAAACCATTGCGTACATCAAGGATAAGGAAGATGAAGCAAAAGAAACGGCGAATCGAAAAGCCCAGGAAATTATTGCTTTAGCTATCGAACGTATGTCACAAAACGAAACGCAGGAGCGTACGGTCAGTGTTGTTTCCATTCCTAGCGAAGAAATGAAAGGCCGTATCATTGGTCGTGAAGGTCGAAATATTCGTGCATTTGAAAAAATGACCGGTGTCGAATTGAATATTGATGATACCCCAGATGTGATCACCATTACATGTTTTAATCCAGTTCGCCGTGAAATTGCACGTCTAGCCTTAGAACATTTGATTCGAGATGGTCGGATCCAGCCTGGACGAATTGAAGATGTTGTAAAAAAATATCAAAAAGAAGTGGATCAGGAAATTTTAAAAGCTGGAGAAGAAGCGGTTTATAAGCTTGGAATTGGTCGTATTGATCGCGAAATTGTAAAGCAGTTGGGTGTGTTGAAATATCGATATTCTTATGGTCAAAATGCTTTACAGCATTCTATGGAAGTTGCTTATTTAGCTGGCAGCATGGCAGCTGAATTAGGCTTAAATCAACACATTGCGAAACGGGCTGGTTTGCTTCATGATATTGGTAAAGCATTGAATGTGGAAGAGCATGATGGATCACATGTGGAATTGGGATATAAGTTCTGTAAGAAGCATGGTGAAAAAGATATTGTATTGAATGCGATTCAATCACATCATGGGGATGTGGAACCTAAATATTTAACCAGTCATTTGGTCATTGCTGCGGATACCATCAGTGCCGCTCGTCCAGGAGCACGAAAAGAAAGTGCGCAAGCCTATATTGAACGTTTAGAGAATCTAGAAAAAATCGCAAAAGAACATGAAGGTGTGAAGGCGGCGTATGCGATCCAAGCGGGTCGAGAAATTCGTGTTATGGTCAATCCAGAAGATGTCGATGATTTGACATGTATTAAATTAGCACGTGATATCAAGGATCAGATTGAAGATGAATTGACATATCCAGGACAGATCAAAGTAAATATTATTCGTGAAGTTCGCGCACAAGAAATCGCTAAATAAAATTAACTAATTTAATTAGTTGCATATTACCGTTTTAACTTGAATCCTTTTCTATTTGTTCTATACTGTTTCTAGAGGAAATTTTAAAGGAGGACATAATTATGGCTGTAACTATTGATAAGGATACTTGCATCGGTTGTGGTGCTTGCGTGGGAGGATGCCCAGTTGGAGCACTTTCAATGGATGATGAAGGAAAATCTCAATGTGATGCAGGTACTTGCATCGATTGTGGTTCTTGTGTAGGAACTTGCCCAGTTAGCGCAATTACTCAATAAGAATTCTCGTATCCATTAGGAGTCAGGCCACAAAGCTTGACTCCTTCTTTTTTTTGCAAGAAAGGAAAGACATATGAAAATTAAATCAGATTGGATCTTACCCGATTTAAAAGCAGCACAAAAACGAACAAAAAACGCTGTACCTTATATTAATCATTTTGAATTAGAAGACTATGTACGATATATCGGCAAAGGGAAAAAGTATTATATTTCTACCTTTGGTTGCCAAGCGAATCAACGTGATAGTGAAACATTAGCTGGTATTCTGGATGCGATGAATTTTGAGCCAAGTGAAAAGCCAGAACAAGCCGATGTTGTATTGATCAATACGTGTGCCGTACGTCAAAATGCCGAAGAAAAAGTTCTTGGTGAAATTGGTAATTTAAAACGTGTATATCGAGAAAATAAAGATCTTGTGATTGGCGTTTGTGGATGCATGGCACAAGAAGAAAAACTAGTCCATACCATCATTGATAAATATCCACAAGTTCGGTTGATGTTTGGAACCCACAACATCCAGGATTTGCCAAATATGCTTTATAAAGTGATTTATCAGCATGAGCGCCTGATCCAGGTCTATTCCAAAGAAGGAGAGGTATATGAAAATTTACCTGTTCATCGTTTTGGGAATGACAAGGCATGGGTCAATATCATGTATGGATGTGATAAGTTCTGTACGTATTGTATTGTCCCTTACACACGGGGAAAAGAACGCTCACGGACAATGGAAGAAATTCTAAAAGAAGTCAATGAACTGAAGAAAGATGGATATAAGGAAATTACATTGTTGGGACAAAATGTCAATGCCTATGGAAAAGACTTGGCTACCAATTATGATTTTGCGACTTTGCTTGCAAAAGTAGCCGAAACCGAAATTCCCCGTATTCGTTTTATGACCAGTCATCCTTGGGATTTTTCCGATGCTATGATTGATGTGATTGCAAAATATGACAACATTATGCCTTTTGTCCATTTACCGATGCAATCCGGTGATTCGGATGTATTGAAGAAGATGGGACGACGCTATACAGCTGAATCCTATAAGACGTTATTTGATAAAATTCAAGATCGTATCCCTGGTGTAGCCATTAGCACAGACATTATTGTTGGGTTCCCCAATGAAACAGATGAGCAATTTCAACATACATTAGACATGGTCAATTATTGTAAATTTGATAATTGTTTTACCTTTATTTACTCACCAAGAGAAGGAACACCAGCTGCGAAAATGGAGGATACCGTCCCATCTGAAGTGAAATCCAAACGATTGGCTATCTTGAATCAGACATGGAATAAATATGCATTAGAAAAAAATAAACAATATGAAGGAAAAGTTGTACAAGTATTAGTGGATGGTCCAAGTAAAAAAGATCCTTCTACTTTTACAGGTTATTCACCGGAAAATAAGATCATCAATTTTACGGGTGAAAACATCAAAGCTGGTGATTTTGTGGATGTTTATATTGAAAGAGCAAAAACCTTCTCTATGGATGGAAAAGCATTGTGCTATAATAAAAACAAATAAGTAAGTAAGGAGGGTTTATGCCTACTCATAAGCCAAATGCAAAGAAAGAAACGATTCGGATCTTCATGCTTGGTGGACAAGATGAAGATGGAAAAAATATGATGTGTGTTGAAATTGATGGCGATATCTATGTCATTGAAGCTGGCATCAAATTTCCGGATCCAAAAGAATCATTAGGAATCGAATTTGTGATTCAAGATATTTCCTATTTAGTGGAACACAAAGATCGAGTGGTTGGTGTATTTATCACTCATGGGCACGATGATGTGGTCAGTGCTTTACCATATTTGTTGGCTGAAGTTCCTTCACATGTCTATACTTGTCCTTTAGCTGCTCGACAAATTCAAAAAAAGAATCGCCAGATGAAAGTGAAGGGCTCGCATATTCATACGGTCAAACGCCATGATACGCGTAAAATTGGCGGAAGAAAAGTCGTCTTTTTCCCTATCACACATGCCTATCCAGGTACTTTTGGTGTTGCCATTCTAACTGAACAGGGATATATCGTTTATTCAGGTGAATTTATTGAAGATTACGATGATCTCAGCAATAATTATCGTGGAAGTTTGTCTGCTTTGTCTAAATTAGGAACAGAAGGTGTATTTGTGCTCCTTCAAGAAAGTAAAGGTGCAGATCGTCCGGGTCATACATCACCAAATCATCGATTGACGCCTTATTTTTCACAAATATTGGAGCAAAATGACCATCGTCGTGTATTTGTGAGTGTTTACCTACAAAGTATTTATCGGATGCAAGAAGTGATCCAGACTTGTATCAAATATCGACGCAAGATGATGTTCTTTACAGAAGAGCAACAAGAAATGATGCAAAATTTAAAGGCTATTGGTTATGAAGTGCCAGAAGAATTGATCATTGATAAAAAACATTTCACGAATGATCTAAAAGATATTGTCGTTATTATTGCTCAACAAGGTCCCATCCTATTTCGAACCATCAATAATATTGTCAACAATGAAGTGAAACCTTTTGAATTTCATGAAGATGATATTCTCTGTATCGCCAGTCCCATCGTGCCTGGTGCAGAACGAGTCTTTAGCTCCATGGAGAATGATCTTTATAAAGAAGGCGGTGAAATGGAAGTGTTGACCAGTCACATGGTCTCTATGCATCCTTCAATCGAAGATCTTAAGATGATGTTGTTTTTATTGCGACCAAAATACTATATTCCAGTCAAAGGGCAATATCGTTTATTGTATGCTAATGCACAACTTGCGATGGATATGGGATATAATCCAAACAATATCTTAATTTTAGATAATGGTCAGGTTGCTCAATTTGAAAATGGTCGATTGGTTTCTTGTCGGATGGAAATGGAACTGCAAGAAACACCAATTGATGGGAATAAAGATTGGGATATGGCCGGTGTCGTATTAAAAGATCGAGAAATTTTATCCACCGATGGTGTGATCATCTTAGCTGTTGGTATTGATGCGAAAACCAAAAAGATCATCAACGGTCCAGATGTACAGACCCGTGGTTTGATCTATTTACGAGATGCCGAATATATCACAAAAGATGTCGCAAAAATCATGGAAGATACCATTGCATCGGATGTTGAAAAGAAAAAATATGATAATATGGAAACCCGAAATCATATTCGTGATAAAGTGACAAAATATCTCTTAAAGCAAACAAAGAAACGTCCTATGATCCTTCCTGTCATCATGGAGATCAATAGTAAAAAATAAAGGTGGTGATTCGATGGCCAATGCCAAACGAAAAAAAAGAACAAGAAAAAAGACCACGAAAAAGAATCAATCAACAAAGAAGACACAATCGAATGCACTTCGAATGTGTCTTCTACTTTTCATTGCGACCATGGCCATTTTGGCGACGATCCAAGTGGGTATCGTTGGTGCATTCCTATACCATTTGGTTGCTCTTTTTGTGGGTATTTTTACCATACCCGTTTTGATTCTTCTTATCGCTGTTTGTTTATTGCAACTCATTCGTTTTTCTTTTGAACGAATCAAGCCAAGATACTGGATCGCAACTGGTTTATTCTTGATGGCTGGCCTCTTATTTGTGTCCATTCAAGAGTTTGCCGAATTGGGTCGCAACGATTGGTTTGGCCTTCAATTTATATTTGGCCATTTCATTTCTATTCTAGCTGGAGAAGTTATGACGCAAGGTGGATTGATTGGTACGCTGTTGTTTGGTCTATTAGGTTCGATGTTTGATGTTGTTGGTTCTTATATATTTGCAATCTTGTTTTTATTGATGAGCATTTTATTGTTTAGCTATGATTCTCTCGCTAACCTTGTGAATGAACCAAAAAAAGAGAAGAAACCAAAAAAGAAAAGAAAGCCAATTATTGACCAGACATGGAATGATGAAGAGATGGATGAAGATGAACCCGAATCCCTGTTTATTGATGCGGATTCAAAAAAAGAAGTATCAAAATCAGTATCCATTCCTGAACCTATCGATTCAGCCGATGTCAAACCTATGATCGAAACACAACCCGTTGAACAACCAAGGACAACCTTTCAATTTGGCGAAGATCTATATAAAGACTATAAACTTCCTTCTCTAAATGTTCTGAATCCCATCGAAAAGAAATCCAAAAATAATATCAATGCATCGACTGCAAAAGAACAAGGAAAAAAATTGATTGAAATCTTGAATGAATTTGGTGTTGGTGCTGAATTGGTACAGATCCATATTGGTCCAAGTGTGACCAAGTTTGAAATCAAACCCGAACTAGGGGTACGTGTGAATAAGATCTCAAATCTACAATATGATATTAAAATGGGATTAGCAGCTACAGATATTCGCGTAGAAGCTCCTATTCCAGGAAAAAATGCAGTGGGTATTGAAATCCCGAATGTAGAGAAGACCAGTGTACAAATGAAGGATTTGATGCGTGGGATCCCAACAAAATATGCAGATAAAAAATTATTGTTTTGTTTGGGAAAAGATTTGATGGGAACCAATGTCTATGGACAATTAAACCGTATGCCTCATTTATTGATTGCTGGCGCTACCGGATCCGGTAAATCGGTTTGTGTAAATTCTATTATTTGTTCATTGTTGATGCGAACTCGTCCCGATGAAGTAAAATTGGTTTTGATTGATCCAAAAAAAGTTGAATTCACCCCTTATCAAGATGTTCCTCACTTATTAGCGCCGGTGATCACAGACGGGGACATGGCCAATAAAGCATTAAAAGTAATCGTGAATATGATGGATCATCGTTACGATGTATTTGGACAAACAGGAGTTCGAAATATTGCTGCTTATAATAAAATGGTAGCCGCTCATCCGGAAGAACACTTGCAACCGATGCCAAGTATCGTGGTGATCATTGATGAGTTGGCGGATTTAATGTTAGTAGCGGCGAAAGAAGTGGAAGCAAGTATTCAACGAATTACGCAATTGGCTCGTGCTGCGGGTATTCATTTGGTGGTAGCCACGCAAAGACCTAGTGTAGATGTTATTACGGGAGTCATCAAAGCAAATATTCCAAGTCGTATTGCGTTTGCAGTGTCACAAGCTGTCGATTCTCGAACCATTATTGATCAAGTCGGAGCGGAACGATTGTTAGGCTATGGCGACATGTTATATAAACCTAATGGAGAAACAACCTGTCATCGAATACAAGGTGTCTTTATTACGGATGAAGAAGTGAATCGTATTGCTGAATACGTAAAATCACAAGGACGTCCTCAATATGATGATGCCTTTATTCAGCTCAAAGATCTTGCTTCACAAGGAGGACAAGTACAAGCTGTTTCATCGGATCCTATGTACGAAGATGTAAAAAAATTTGTGATCCAATCCAATCGAGCAAGTACATCGTTGATTCAACGACGCTTTTCAGTGGGATACTCCCGTGCTGCCCGATTGATGGATTCTTTAGAAAAAGAAGGAATCATTGGTCCAGCAAATGGAAGCAAGCCACGAAAGATTTTAGTGCATAATACTTTGGAAGATGAATCAGAATCCGTATAATGATCGTGGAGGATTTCTTATGAATGTATTTCTACATGGAAAAAATATACAAGATGAATGTATTTCAAATATCGTGAGCTTGGGCGACTTTGTTTTTGTGAGTGGACAAACTGGCCAAGGACAGACAATTGAGCAGCAAGCACGAACCGCTTGTGAAAAACTGGATGGACAACTATCTTTGATGCATTTGGAAATGCGCCACATTGTAAAGACAACCATTTACTTGAAACATTTAGAAGATCGTGAGGTTTTCTTGCAAGTTTATAAACAATTTTTTGAGGCACCTTATCCAGCTTGTACGATCATTGGCGTGGACCATCTTCAAGAAGATGCATTAGTACAAATTGAGGCATTTGCCTTGAATACATTGCGCTATGAGAAATCCATGAAAGATTCGCATTGTTCAGATTGTGGCGGATGCTAAAAATGTAAAGCATATTGTTGTGAATAGAAGTAGGTTTTCTCGATTTGTTTGGGATTCTTACATTGTAATTGTGTATGATCTAAAAAGTGGATCGTACACTTTTTTTCTTGATATTCAATATGGGAAATGGCATACATATTGACATATGTATCTTCCATATGTTCGACCGTAGAAACGGGGAAATACAGTAAATGCGGACTGACAAGGATCGGAACACGACGAAAACGAGACATATTGTATTTATAAGCCTCGATTCGCCCTTTCAGGGTGGAGCCATTTTCCAAACAAATACGATCCAGATATTTTTTGATATTTTTGTCTGTTTCATAGGTCGTTTGATCTTCTTTAACAAGACAAACACGGCTGGTCATATAATCATAGTAAATAAAATTTGGCATAAAAAAATCACCTCGATTGATAGCTTATCAATACAAAGTGAATTTTTTGTTTAGATGCGAAAATTTTCTACATTAATCTTTCATCATAGATGGCCCGCGCACCACCAACATATTTAGGCCGACGTCGTGCACAAGTCAGACGAGCTTGTCCAATGGTATCTATGGAAATTCGTAAAGGAACGACAACCGGATGAATGTGCATACCAATGAGGGTACTACCAATATCGATTCCTGCATCGGCTTGGGCATGAATGTCTTCGACAACAACAGCCTCTTTCATTTCTTTATATGCAACAGTCCCTAAAGCACCACCAGCATGATTGGGTTGAGGAATTGCATTGACTTGTTCTAAATTATATTTTTTCATGACGGCTTGATCAACAACAAGCGCACGATTTAAATGTTCACAACATTGAACGGCCAGATCGATTTTTCTTGGCTCTAATACCTGAATGATTCCTTCATAAACCACTTTTGCTACATCCACACTTGTGTGTGTGCCAATCATTTCACCTAATACTTCAGAAGAAGAACAACCAACGACAAAAAGTTGCCCTTCGTGTAAATGAGCGGCATCACAAACTTCTTTAACAGCTTGTTCGACTTGTTTTTGTATTATATTTAGATTCATTAAATATCCTCCTGTTTTTATATTATAATCGCTTCTATAAAAAAGAAAAAGAAGAATGCGGATGAAAGCATTTACATGATATAATAATTTAGAAGACAGGCAGTGGAGGAAAATATGAAATATCAAATTCAAGGTGATTCGGATTGTCCGTTGGTTCATATCCATTTGGATCGAGATGAGGTAATAAAAATTGAACGAGGGGCCATGGCCTATCTTTCAAATGTTGAATTAAGTGGTAAGATGAATTCCAAAAAGAAGGGTGTTGGCGGTTTGATCAGCGCCATGGGACGTAGCTTGACCAGTGGCGAAAGTTTATTTATGACACACGCGAAAGGACTAAGCGATGATGCTTGTATTGGCGTTGCACCTTCGACGCCTGGAAAAATACAATGTTTAACAGTTGATCAGAACCATCAATATTGTTTAAATACAGGTGCTTTTCTTTGTTGTGATGATAGCGTTTCCTATGTGATGAAAAAACAATCGGTTGGTAAGGCTTTATTAGGTGGCACTGGAGGATTTTTCATCATGGAAACCGAAGGATACGGCGATGTCATGGTCAATGCATTTGGTGATCTTTTGGTTTTAGATGTCACTTTCGATTGTCCGCTAACGATTGATAATGAACATGTCGTAGCTTGGGATACTTCTTTAGAATATGCAATTCGTATTGCAAGTGGTGCGTTTGGATTCACTACCGGTGAAGGCTTGGTCAATGAATTTCATGGCAAGGGCAAAGTCTTGATCCAAACGCGAAATATTCATAACTTAGCACAAGCTATTCAACCATTTATTCAAACTTCTTCTAATTAATGTACATGGGTATATCTATTGTTGATATGCCCTTTTATTATGTTTTTCTAAACAAGGTCATTGTGACACGAATAATTTGAAAAAATCATGGATGGTTATTTATGGAAAGGAAATTCGATTTGTGATATTTTTTAGTAAAACACAATGATGGAGGAACAAAATTGACGATCATACAGTTTGATTGGATGGTCAATGGATTACCGGTTCATGCTCAATATGATCAAAACGATATTGAAACAATTTGGAAACCTTGGATTCAAAGTTTAGAATCAAGATCAGGGAAAACGATAGTTTTTTTAGCAGCTCCTCCAGGAGCTGGTAAATCCACTTTAATGTTCTTATTTGAACACTTATCAAGTCATATCCAAGGTTTAGGAATGGATGGTTTTCATTATCCTAATCATTATTTAGAAACACACACGACCAAACGAAATGGAAAATCTCTTTTATTACGATCCATTAAAGGTGGACCAGAAACTTTTGATGTCGATGCTTTGTTTGAAAAAATTAAACAAATGAAAACACAAGACGTACTATGGCCAATTTATGATCGTCAGGTTCATGATGTGATCAATGACCAGATTCATGTGACCAAAGATATCATCATTATTGAGGGAAATTATTTGTTGCTGGATCAAAAGCCTTGGAATAAATTATATTCCTTATGTGATACAAGCATGTTACTGCAAGAAGATGCCAATATTTTGAAGCAAAGATTGATTCAAAGAAAAATCCAAGGAGGATTGGGAAAAGCAGAAGCTATAAAATTTTATGAAAAGAGTGATAAATACAATATAGAAGTGGTTTCTCATCATTCTTTTCGGGCTGACATGAATTTGTATATAGAAAATGGACGATTCTACCGTATGGGTTAAATACTTATACGGTTTTTTTTGTCTTTTTAAAAAAGCTCACGTAAATGAATATAGAGGAGGAAGAAAATGAAACGAAATAAGGTGCGGACCTCTACTTACTTTCAAAGAAGCGAAAAGTAAGATAGAAAGAGAGAAAAAGAAATGTATACACAACAAAATTGGGAAATTCGAAAATCAAATGTAGAAGCTTGTACAAGAATGCTGGCCATTGCTGGTGCTTTTGCTGCAATTGGGCTAGGAACCAATGTCATGGTACATGCAGATGAAGTTAATCAGGCACCGGTTCCATTAGAAGAAAATTTAGATCTAGAAAGCAATACTACGATAGAGACAACTGAAAAACAAGATACCAAGATTCCAGCCTCTGTCGATCATGTTACCCAAGATCAGGCTGTATCCACGATAGACGATGCGCAGGATACACTGGCCAAAGATGTAGAAGTTGCCAAAAAGAGTGATGTCATCATTCATCAAAAAGATACAGAGAAGGTAACCATCAATGATCAAAATGCGACAAAAAAGACAAACGAAATGTTGAAGGAATTGAATGATGCAGCTCTTAGCGTAAAGGAAGCAAAAGAAGCTATGGATATTATCCATGCTGATCAAAAAGCTTTACAAGAGTCAACCGAACAAATGGATACGATACGTCATGATGCGTTAAAGTTGATTGAAGAAAACAAAGGTAAAGCAAACAATCTACAGGCGAAGATCGTACTTTTGAATCTACCTGACAAAGACTATACACCGGAATATGTAAGTTTAGAAGGATTGACCGGCCAGGCTTTGCGAGATGCCATTCATCAAAATCAATTGGCCTATTCAGCAGCTGTTTCACAAGCAATCGCAAATCAAGATAAATTGGCAGCAAGCTTACGACAACAGTTGGAGACGTATCGTCAAGCATTAGCCGACTATGAATCGGGTGAATCCGCAAAGAAAAGTGGAGTTCAATGGACAGATAACACAACAGTCGTGGCCAAGACCGCTCAAAAGATGACAGGAAATGAAAATGTTGTTGATTTTGCGAGTGGATCATTAAAAGATGCAGCGCGATATGCGATTCAATCCAATGCTTTGAATCAAAATACAGATGCTGAATTCAATAACATTTTCAAGATCAATGGCAGTGGTTCCGTAATGGTTCGCAATACATCCAATGGCGATGTTCAATTAACGTTTAGTAATATTCAAGCACCAAACAATACTGGAACGTATGTTGCGATATGGGGCAAAAATAATGGTGCCATTGCTTGGGGCGTGTTTGCAACCTATTCGGGAACAGGAAGCAGTGGTAATACTGGAGAAGGTGGAAATACAAGTGGAGGATGGTCTGGATCGGGCCGTATCTTAGACTTTGTGCGTTCTTATGATTTTAAAGTAGAAACAACTGGTGAAGTTGCAACCTTTACTTTTAATGACATAGATAATGATCAGTTAGTTTCCAATCTAGGTGGTATGGAAAGTGCAAAAAATATAGAAGCAGGAAAAAATGTCAAACATACGAATGCTGGTTATTCTGCGGGTAGTGGAGATGTATCACAATCTTCAGGGAATATCTTAGATTCAAATAGTGTTCGTTGGAGTTGGAATCAATCTGCAAAGCGATCCTTTGTGGGAAGTCATTCCACATCGGGAAATAATTCATCCATAGTAGCTGGTATTTTTGGTGAAGATTCCATGATTGCGATGCAACCGGAAGAAATCAAATTGGCTTTTGAAAAGGGTGTTGTAACACCGCCAGAAATAGAAGTATCCGTTCCAAAATATGAGGTGGAAACAACGATTACATCTGAGCAACCGCCCGTTTCGAAAATATCTCAGAAACAGAGAAGTGTAGATACTGGTGTTGAGATGAATCTATTTATGAGCGAAATGATGACAGCTTTGGCTGCTTTGGGAGGCGTTATCATAAAGAAACGTATTTAACAAATTTTTAAAAGACGATTTTTATTCAAAGATCGATTGAGGGCGGCATTCATCCGCTCTTTTTTGAATTCATTTCCATAATAAAATATGTCCAATTCAACACGATGAAGTACATTGTATAAAAAAACCAGAAATACTTTACATAAAGCATTTCTGGACAAGATGACCATAAAATGGCAGGGGTAGCAGGAGTTGAACCCACATCAACGGTTTTGGAGACCGCTGTTCTACCATTGAACTATACCCCTAAGTGCTTGTTTATTTTATCATAGATTAGAAATGAGTGCAAATAGAAACTGCTTATTTTATTGTATCTTGATTTTTTTATTCGGGATCTGCGAAAGTATGCTATTCTTAATATAAAGTAAATATAAAATCAATGTAAAATCGAATTAAATTACAGGAGATATGTATGGAAAATGTAACTATGATTTTAAGCCTTTTGTGTGGCGTGGCCTTATTTCTCTATGGCATGAGTGAGATGGGAGATGGCCTAAAAAAAGTTGCTGGTAATCAATTGGAGTTGATTTTATATCATTTGACCAATTCTCCATGGAAAGGCTTTTTATTAGGAACGGCCGTTACTTGTGTGATTCAATCTTCATCGGCGACTACAGTTATGGTTGTCGGATTTGTGAATTCAGGAATGATGAAAGTGTCACAAGCCATTGGTGTCATCTTGGGGGCAAATATCGGTACTGCCATTACCGGTTGGGTTGTTTGCTTATCTTATATTGATGCAGGAAATGGCATTGCAGCATTGATATCAAGTGCAACAATTGCTGCTGTGGCTGCGATTGTTGGCATTCTTTTGCATATGTTCGCAAAACGCGAAACCCTCGTCCATTTAGGAACCATCCTGTTAGGATTTGCTGTTCTAATGACAGGTATGTCGATGATGTCAAGCGCTGTTACACCACTAAAAACCAATCCGGTTTTTATCTCTATGATGACTTCATTAACCAATCCGATACTTGGTATTTTATTTGGCATAGCCTTTGCTGCACTCCTACAAAGTGTATCCGCATCGGTTGGTGTTTTACAAGCTCTAAGTGTAACTGGTGCCATTTCCTTTCAAGCAGCATTCCCCATGATTTTAGGAATGGGAATAGGGGCTTCCACTCCTATCTTATTAGCTGCGATTGGTGCCAATCGAAACGGCCATCGGACATCATTGGTATATTTGCTCGTTTGTACAATTGGTATGCTCTTGGGATGCCTCTATTATCCTGTGGATGCATTTATGCATTTTGAAATGTATACGGCCATCATGAATCCATTTTCAATTGCTGCACTCAATACGATATATCGAATGGTTGTCATGACGATGATGTTACCATTTGTGAAAGGAATTGAATATTTGATTTATAAAATAATTCCAATTACAGATGAGGAAAAAGAAAGTCGTGCCAATTTTGATTTATTGGAAGAACGGTTTTTATCCAATCCAGACGTTGCTTATGAACAAAGCATGATCGTGATGGCGGACATGGCCAATGATACGCGAAAAAATGTGAATCGTTCGTTTTCATTAATGCATCATTATGATGAACATAATTATACACGTACGGTAGAACTGGAATCCTCTTTGAATAAATATGAAGATAAACTAGGAAATTATCTCGTCAAGCTCATGTCTGCTGGTGTGAATTTAGAACAAAGCAAAATGATCAACAAATCATTACAAGCAATCAGTGATTTTGAGAAAATTTCGGATTATGCTTTAGATTTTGCACAAGTTGTTCGTCATTTGCACAATACGAAAAGAACTTTTTCTTTACAAGCAATGGATGAAGTTACGGTGATCATGGAAGCTACAAAAGAAATTGTTACAATTACTGTGGATGGTTTTTTGGAAAATGATGATGAATCTATGAAGAAAGTATTTCCTCTACGAGAATTGATCACATTGGATTGTAACGAAGCCAAAAAGCAGCATGTATTGCGAATCAAGAGTGGTGAATGCGACCAATCCAAAGGGTATGAATTATATGATTTATTAAATTGTATGTTGCGAATGAGTGAGCATTGTGCCTCTTTGGCTTTGGATGTGATCAAAGAAGCAGAGCAAGATTTTAATGTTCATCGATTTTTACATAAATATATAGAACAAAACAAAGATGGATATCGTGACATGATCCATCATTATGAAGAAAAGTATTCTTTTGAATTGGAAAGTAAATCTTGATTTGGTTGACAGAACTTATTTATACCGTATACTTTAATTTGTCAGAAAAAGGAGGCTATTCTATGAAGAGCCAAGTCGTAGTAGGTACCCAATGGGGAGATGAAGGAAAGGGAAAAATCGTCGATGTATTAGCTGAAAAAGCAGATATGATCGTTCGTTTCCAAGGCGGTGATAATGCCGGTCATACAGTTGTAGTCAATGGCAAAAAGCATGTTTTGCATTTATTACCTAGTGGTGTTTTGCATGAAGATGCAATCTGTATTATTGGGCCAGGCGTCGTTTGTAACCCTTTTGTATTATTAGAAGAAATGAAAACATTAGAAGCATCTGGTTTGTCAACGGATCATATAATCATTAGTGATCGTGCCCAGATGTTAATGCCTTATCATAAATATCAAGACAAATTAGAAGAAGAAGCCAGTGGTAATCGAATTGGTACGACACAACGTGGAATTGGTCCTTGTTATGCAGATAAATACGCACGTACAGGAATTCGCTTTCATGAATTTATCAATTTTGAAACTTTTAAAGCCCGCCTAAAAGAATGTTTGACCTTTAAAAATAAGCTCTTTACAAAAATTTACGGAGCAGAGCCTTTGGATTATGATGAGATGGTTGCCTCTTTTGAAAAAATCCATGATTTGATCGTACCAAGAATTAAAGAAACAACACATATGGTCAATGAAGCTATCGATGCAAACAAGCGTGTGCTATTTGAAGGTGCTCAAGCAGCCATGTTGGATATTAATTATGGAACCTACCCATTTGTTACTTCTTCAAGCCCAACAGCTGGTGGGGTAACAACAGGTGCTGGTGTGGCTCCAAGTAAAATTAAAACCGTTGTTGGTGTTGTTAAAGCGTACTCGACACGTGTAGGAGAAGGGCCATTTGTGACCGAATTGTTAGACGAACAAGGCGAATGGATTCGTCAGCACGGTTTTGAATTTGGTGCTACAACAGGAAGACCTAGACGTTGTGGCTGGTTGGACTTATTAGTTGTCAAACATGCGCATATGATGAATGGTTTAACCGATATTGTGATCACAAAAATTGATGTATTGACCGGACTGGATATCATAAAAGCTTGTGTTGGTTATGAAATCGATGGCAAAGTTTATGAGTATATCCCAAGTGATCAAGCGGATGTTGCGAAAGCAAAACCAGTATATAAAGAATTTAAAGGTTGGACCGAAGATATATCTAAAATGAGTAGCTACGATGAATTGCCACAAGCAGCCAAAGATTATCTTTCTTTCATTGAGTCATTTGTCGGTGTGCGGATTTCGATGGTATCGGTTGGTCCCGATCGTGTCAATAATATTTATATTCATGAAATCGACTAGGGAAGCCTAATCGATTTTTTTTGCAACATCTTTCCATTTATTACATTAAATTATACAATTATGCCACTATCCTGAATTTTATGAAAAGGAATGCTAAAATAGTTATAGGAAGAGAATGATGTTGTGCATCAGATAATAAATGAGGGTGGTCAGTATGAAACTCAAACGATTAAGGGATCTGAGAGAAGACCACGATTTAACGCAAGCAGATATCGCTAAACTGATCCATGTCAGTGCGCGAACTTATGCACGTTATGAAAGTGGGGAGCGCTCTATCCCATTAGAACAACTCATTCGTTTGGCAGATTATTATGATCTAAGCGTGGATTATATTTTAGGTCGAACCAATAAAAAACCAATTAATAAATAAGGCACTTTTTCGTAAAGTGCCTTATTTATTGTATCGCATTTCATAACAAAGAATAGCAGCTGCAACAGCTACATTCAAACTTTCAAATTGGTCCATCTCGATATGGACCCATTGATCACAAAGATCTAAAATTGCTTCATGTATGCCATGGCCTTCATGTCCTAAGACGATTCCAAATGTTTTGGGAACGGTAATGTCTTGTAAGCTTTGCGAATTTTTGTGGAGCGCCGAACCAAATATTTGCATGTTTTGTTTCTGTAATTTTTGAATGGTATCCACAAGATCTACATAAGCAAAATCCAGATGAAACAAAGAACCTTGTGTGGATTGAATGGTTTTAGGGTTATAGACATCTGCACAATGTTTGGAAAGAAATATCTTATCATATCCAAAACTATAGGCAGTCCGAAATATGGTCCCCACATTACCTGGATCTTGTACATCATCTAATAAAAGAACACGTTTCACATCTTTTTCAGTATTGATTTTTTTGTGGCAAACCCCAATATATTTCGCATCGGATTTTTGTTGACTTAACCGATTGATAACGGGCTGCGTACAAATGATTTGCGGAAAGTCGATGCTTAGAGAAGAACCTTCGACAACATACAATTCATCCAGGACTTGGGCGCGTAAAGCTTCCTGGATCATGTGACTTCCTTCAATCAAGAAACAGCCCGTTTGATCTCTTTCTTTCTTTTTCAGTAATTTTGCTCGTTCTTTGATTCGTTTGTTTTGTGTTGAAGTAATGATCTGCATAAAATAATTCTAGCATTTTATTGAAACGTTGTTTAAAATTTTGTATAATTTTATACGTTAAAACGATGAAAAGGAGTAGTAATTGTCTCTACCATGGAAGAGAGTCAAGACCTTGGCTGGAAGTTTTGATCATGAGTCGGCAATGAATTCACCTTGGAGTAGAAGTTAAAACCTTCTCCGTTTCATACGGTTATCATGGCAATTAAGTGCGCAAAAGACGAAACAGGATGGTACCGCGAATCAAATTCGTTCCTGTAACGTCTTTTTTTTATTTTAGAAAGGAACATAAGATGATGAATTTTGATGACTTGCATCAAGAAGCGAAGAAGAAAATACTTGATGCGAAAGATTTAAAAGATCTCAATGATCTACGTGTGTATTATTTAGGAAAAAAAGGTCCTGTTCAAGCCTTGATGAAAAACATGAAAGATCTTCCAAAAGCAGAAAAACCGGCTTTTGGAAAAAAAGTCAATGAACTGAAGCAAGATTTGAATCAACGAATTGAAGCCAAACGTGATGAATTGACCATCTTGGAAATGAATCACAAAATTGAAAAAGAAAAAATTGATATCACTTTACCAGGTCGTCGTACACGATCTGCCAATCTTCATCCATTAACGTTAGTAACTGAACAATTAGAAGATTTATTCATTGGTTTAGGGTATCAAGTCATCGAAGGAGCAGATATCACAGATGATGAATATTGTTTTGAACGAGCGAATATCCCAAAGGATCATCCAGCCCGAGCTATGCAAGATTCTCTGTATATTGATGAAAATTACTTATTGCGTACGCACACAACGGCTATACAAATGGCGGTTTTAGAACAAAATGCACCGAATCTACCCATTAAAGTCGTATGTCCAGGAAAAGTATATCGTCGCGATGATGATGATGCGACGCATTCACATCAATTCATGCAAATGGAAGGGTTGGTCGTTGGTAAGCACGTTACCTTGTCCGACTTAAAAGGAACATTGGAATTTTTGGCAAAAAAGATGTTTGGCCAAGATCGTCAGATACGGTTTCGTCCAAGTTATTTCCCATTTACAGAGCCAAGTGTAGAAGTTGATGTTAGCTGCCATATTTGTAATGGAAAAGGATGTCCAACATGCAAAGGAACTGGATGGATCGAAATCTTAGGTGCTGGCGAAGTACATCCAAACGTGTTGAAAATGGCCGGTTATGATCCTAATGAATGTTCAGGCTTTGCTTTTGGTGTAGGAATTGAACGAATTGCCATGTTAAAATATGGCATTGATGATATTCGTCATTTCTATACGAATGATCAACGTTTTAGTGACTTGTTTGATCGTTTTGAATAAGATGGGGAGGATATAAGATATGTTAATAAGTAGAAAATGGTTAGAACAGTACATGGATATATCCGACCTTTCTATGGAAGAAATTGCGGATAAAGTAACAAGTGCAGGTTTTGAAGTGGAAGCTATGTATCCCATGAGCCAAGGAACAAACCTTGTCATTGGAGAGGTTTTAACTTGTCAGCCACATCCGGACAGTGACCATTTACATTGCACTACAGTAAATGTAGGCGAAGAAGTTCTGGATATTGTTTGTGGAGCACCCAATGTAGCAGCTGGACAAAAAGTTATTGTTGCTCGTGTTGGCGCACAATTACCAGATGGAGAAATTAAAGCCGGAATCATTCGTGGACAAAAAAGCAACGGTATGATTTGTTCCTTAACTGAATTAGGCGTAGATAAACATAGTTTGAGTGAAGAACAAATCCATGGAATCGAAGTTTTACCATCGGATGCACCGGTTGGAAATACCAATCCACTCAAATATTTAGGTTTGGATGATGTGATCTTAGATATTGGGTTGACACCAAATCGAAACGATTGCCAAGCAGCTTTTAATATGGCTTTGGAAGTAGGTGCCATATTGGATCGCCCTGTTCAACTCCCTGAATTTGATCACGTTGCCGATCAGGGAATGGCTACACAATTAAAAATTGATAGTTTAACACCAAAATGTCCTTCTTTTTTAGGGAAAGTCATTGGTTCCATCACCATTAAAGAAAGTCCACAATGGATGAAAAACTTATTGCGTGCGAGTGGTGTACACAGCATCAATAATGTGGTTGATATTTCTAATATTGTCATGTTGGAAACGGGGCAGCCTATGCACTTTTACAATAAGGAAGCCATTCATGATCAAGAAATTACCGTTGCTGATGGCTTTGATGAAGAGTATACCGCATTGGATGGCATTACCTATCATTTACAACCAGAAGACATCGTAATCACCAATCAAGGGAAGCCCATTGGTATTGCCGGTATCATGGGTGGAGATGATTCCAAAATTGAAGAGGATACCAAAGGATTAATCATCGAATGTGCACAGTTTGATCATGTTTCGATACGAAACACTGCACGTCGATTAAATTTAAATACGGAAGCTTCGATTCGTTATCAAAAAGGTATTGAACCATTGGCTAGTCAGAAGGCACTGGATCGAGCGGTACAATTATTGATTGAATACGCGGATGCAACCGAAATTGAAGAAACTGTTATATTTGGGAACAATGGTTATGAGCCCAAAACATTGACTTGTACATTGAATCAAATCAATAATCGATTAGGCACAGATTTTACGGACGATGAGGTTTTTGATGTTTTCCGTCGATTACATTTTGATCCCAAAAAAGAAAACGATGTATTTGTTTGTGCTATTCCAAGTTCACGTACCGATATGGAAGGTATGGCAGATTTAAGCGAAGAGATCATTCGTATTTTAGGATATGATCGTTTACCTAGTACCTTGCCAATGATGGAAATGACCGAGGGAAAATTGAATCCAAAACAACAATTGGTTCGTTATGTACGTACCATGATGACACAACGAGGTCTGCAAGAAGCAATCACCTATACTTTGATTTCAACTGAAAAGAAAGATAATGCCATTTTGCCAGTTGGTGCAGCAACCGAATTAGCATTACCAATTAGTGAAGAACGACATTGGATCCGTACAAGCATTCTACCTAGTTTATTAGATGTTGTGGCTTATAATAAGGCACATTCAATCCCAAATATCAATGTCTTTGAGTTAAGTGATGTAGAAAATATCGATACGTACAAGAAACACTTAGCATTTATTTTATCGGGAAACTTACAAGAAACGCGATGGGATTCTTTTTCCATTCCAGCTGATTTTTATACTGCGAAGGGACTGGTAGAAGAATTACTCGATCATGTGGGAGTGTCCAATCAACGAATTCAATATAAAGAAAATCATACGGATATGACGCATTTTCATCCATATCGTTCTTGCGAAGTTTGGATCGATAAAGAAATGATTGGATATATTGGTCAAATTCATCCACAATATGGCAAAGATACAAAATGCGATGATGTTGTTATGGCTGAATTGGATCTAGACGCTATCATAAACGTAAAAAAATCGAAAATTAAATTTACACCAATAAGTAAATATCAAAGCGTTACACGCGATGTAGCTTGTGTGATCGAGCGAAAGATTCCAGTTGGTGACATTGTGACAGCAATTCAAAGAAATGGCCGATTACATAAAGAAAATATCATTCAAAATGTAGAAGTTTTTGATGTATATCAAGGTGCACCAATGCCAAAGAATTTGAAATCGGTGGCTTTCTCGATCTTATTCCAGTCGAACAAAGAAACATTGAAAGATGAAGATATCAATACATTATTTGATAAGATCCTCGATATGTTAGAAAAAGATTTTGGCGCACAATTAAGAAAATAACCAATGGGCACGTATGATTTCAATACGTGCCTTTTCTATGTTAAGATATTTGCATGCAAACAAAGAAAGACATGATCAAAATTTATCAAAAAATGGGTATTCAAGAGGGGTCCATCGTTTGTTTACAAGCAAATACAGATGCAATGGACTCTATTTTAGGAAAAGGACAAACATGTATCGAAGCTCTGATGCATGTCGTGACCGATTCCGGATGTATTTTTGTTCCAACTTTTGATGATTCATGCTTAGATCCTAGCTGTTTGGATGGGTTGAATTATGATCAATGGAAAGAAATGCGTAAAGACCAGCCGGGCTATCGAAGTCGTTTAACGGGTTGTGATGCGTTTGGCATCCAATTTTTACGCAATCCCAAAGTACGACGTTCTAAGCATCCTGTTTATAGCTTTGCATTTTGGGGAACGTATGAACCAGTAGTATTAGAAACAAAACCGGACTTTCCGATTTGTTTAGATCCAGCATTTTGGTCTATACAAAATAAGCATGTGATGAATATTCTCATAGGTTATGATGAAATGAAAAGTGTATTGCCCTATACGATTGCGAAAAAGAAGCATATGGGAACTTGGATCGTACAAAGAGCCAAAGTAGGTATGAGCAATCCTCCAACATTTGAAACATTTATGAACCTTTCGCTTGAAAAGGAAGAACAAACAAAATGTTTGAAAGCTTGTGTCATTCAACATTATACTTTTGATGAAATATCTTATCTTTGTTTACAAGTTGATGATACGTTATTGAAATAGTTTACGATATTCAATATCTATTTTTGTAAAAGGAACAGTTTGTAAAAGGTGTTTATAAGAAAAAAAACAATTTTTTTAAAAAAATACTTGTCAAAAGGTAAGAAATATGATTAAATTAAAAAGCGCTTGAGAGAGCGACGATCTTTGAAAACTGAACAGGAAACCAAGAAACACGTCAATTTCGAGAAAGAAACAAACGATGTCAGG